>JAZKYA010000105.1:0-15275 GCA_045611945.1 Faecousia sp.
ATCCCTGAAGGCCCACCAGCCATTTTCAGGCTCCGGCCTTTATATCAATATATAATGTATATAGGGGTATAGCTCAATTGGTAGAGCGGCGGTCTCCAAAACCGTAGGCTCTGGGTTCAAGTCCTAGTGCCCCTGCCAGAAAACAGCCAGTAATTGTTCGGATTACTGGCTGTTTTCTTTTGTTTTCCGAACTTTTTGAGCTAATTTATTTCAAAGCTTGCGCCTTATTGACGAGTTTCCCCTTATTTTCCCCTTATTGGCTGTTTTCAGAACTTAATTGTTCATAGAATTTTTGCATCCGATTTGCACTGTCTTGGCGCATCTTTTGGGTCACATGACCGTACACATCGAGAGTGAATTGGGCAGTTGCGTGACCTAAATTTGCTTGCACAGTTTTGATATCATCGCCTGCGTATAAAGAACTTACGGCGAAGCTGTGACGCAGGTCGTGGAAACGAGCATCGTCAGAAATGCCGGCACGACCGGAAATCTTTTTGAAATGCTTGACCACTGTTCGGCGTACAAGATGTTTTCCGAGAGCATCGGTAAACACCAAATTGAATGGGTTGCTCCACACGCTGCCAGCTTGCTGCTGTTCCGCCTTCTGTCGCTCCAGCTGATTGCGGAGGGCATCCATAACGATGGGAGCAGGGAGAATGGTGCGGTTTTTACCGCTTTTGGGCGTTTCTAAGAAGTAGTTTCCGTCCTTGCATTGTAGCTGTTGTTTGACAGTAATAATGCCGGTCTTGAAATCTACACTTTCCCAAGATAGACCCAGCAGCTCGCCTTGCCGCATGCCGGTAAACATAGCGACAACGAACAGATTGCAATAATCGTCCTTCTCTGCTTCTTTTAGCAGCCGAGCAATCTCCACCGGCTCCAGTGGCTTGATCTCCGGCTTAACCACCTTTGGCAGTTTACAGGCATCAGCGGGGTTATGACGGATATAGTCGTTGGCGATTGCTTGTTGCAAGGCGCAATGCAAAATGCCGTGGATGTTTTTGACCGTCTTTGGAGATAGTCCGGAAGCGGATAGGCTGTTGTAGAATCGCTGAATGGTGTGGGTATCCAGCGCATCCAATTTGATCGCCCCCACGGCAGGCTTGAGGTGCTTTTCCACTTGGCTTCTGTAGTTGTGCTGGGTCAATGGTTTTACATTGTTCAGATAATCTGCAGCCCAAATGTCCAGCCACTGGGCAACCGTCATCTTGCAAGGTGCTTTGTAGATGCCCGCATCGATGGCGGCGATGGCGGCTTTTAGTTTTTGCGCAACAATCTTTTTGGATTTGTCGGTGACACTGCGTTGAATTTGTTTTCCGGTTCCAGGATCAAAACCTACCGTGTATCTGGCTTCGTAGTAAGTGTACTCCTTGCCTTTTACTGATTTGGTGACCTTTCGGATCGAGCCCATACCGGAAGTTGATTTTTTGCTCTGCGGCATAATAAATACTCCTTTCTTTGCCGCATAGCAGGTACATCTGTATTTTACCATTTATGCGGGCACAAAGCAACGACTTAATGCTTACTTAGGTAATCAATCACCGCGTCCAGTGGGATGCGATAGCTGCGACCGACCCGGACACTGTGAATCTTTCCGGATCGAACCAGTTCGTATGCGGTGTTATGACTGATTGCCAATATTTCAGCTACCTGTTTCATACAAAGGACAGGTGGATATTTGTTTTGCAGGGTAGATAAAGTCAATAAGCAAACCTCCTTTCTTATTTCATCTTAAAAATAGAGGGGCAGACCTTTTCAGATCTGCCCCAGCAAATATAATAATCTCTTCTCAGTAAATATACTCTTAACTTATATACTTAATGATAGACCACAGTGAGCCATACCATAGTCCACCATTTGGGCATAGTACCCCTACGGTTATAAACTGCTTTTGTTTTTTTTGAGAGGCTGCTTCCGTGACGCTTTTAACCCCGAAAATCGAGAAATAGGTATATATACCCTACCCCTTCAAAAACGGCCCCAAAAACCCGCGTAGTTAGGGCGCTTTCAAGGGGTAAAAGCGTCACATCTGCGAGCAGTATTTGACGCGCATTACATTGACAGGTTTTGCCCCCTCTTCTTCGCCTCGATCTCTCGCAGCAGTCTGCTATCCACGAAGGACGGTACCCGCAGTGCTCGATCGTAAAAGTTCTCCCGAAAGGTCTTAGAGATTGAACTCCCGAAACGAATGATAGATTTGGCAATGCACACATTGCGATTGACCGCCAGATTCGTACTTCCTCTCGATGCGTTGGCGGAAGATGCTGAATAGGGTTCGTCACTTGGCCTTTTCGTTGTTTGCTGCGCCTCCAGTGTTAACGCCATTTCCGCAAACTCCCGACCAAGTTCATCTGCTTCCCGGATCAGCGCATTGCGAATTGGCTTAAATGATTCTTCCTGAGACAGCGGCTTCTTAATGGGGTTGTTATCTGTATAGGTGTTGTAGACTGCACACTTTGCCTGGTACCACAGTTCATACATCCGTGCAATATCCTCATCCTCTTCCAGAATATCCACAAGCTCACAGACTTCTTTCTTGATGGCCACAGGAAGATAACCGTATACCTTTTTGCCTTTGACCGTTTGCAGTTGTTTTGCAAGGGCGACGAACTTCAAAACA
Source organism: Faecousia sp. (assembly GCA_045611945.1). Lineage (GTDB taxonomy): Bacteria > Bacillota > Clostridia > Oscillospirales > Oscillospiraceae > Faecousia. Next base: position 2,621 of record JAZKYA010000105.1, read on the forward strand.
AAAGCACCGTTGCTCGCAAGCCCGGTGCGTATCTTTTCTGCCAGTTCCTCAATCTCATCGGCTGCATCTGCGTTCAGTTTATTTCTGACTGCGGTCTGGTTATCGTATATCTGTTTTAAATCATCACGAAATATTTCTGTTCCGAACAAATGCCTAAGCTTATCAATACCGTTTTTGTTTATGCGGCCCAGGAAGCACGGATCTGTGGAGTACATCATAAGGTGAATATGCGGGTGGTGGGATTCATTATGAAAAGCACCATACCATTTCAAAGATTTATTCGGAATATTATGCGCCTTTGCAATGAGATCGATTTTACTTCTGATGAGTTCGATCCATTGCTCTGCATTGTTATAACCCAGTCGCTCTGCATCTTCGCGTTTGAGAGATACGATCACAGTAAATACATTTCCCTTATGCTCGCGCATATGCTTTGCCTCTGCAGAAAGGTCTAATGCCACTCCCTCTTCCGAAAAAAGCCCGTGTGTCCCGGCAACGCGTTCCACACGGGGTCGTGTTGCGATATAGTCAAGATAGGTTTTATCTGTCAGCAGCTCCGGATAGCTTTCAAGCGCTGCAGAAATAAATTCCGATGCAGCGCCTTTGGTTTTTGCATTTATATAGTTGTGATATGAAGCCATTCTCTTTACACTTTGATTAGATTGAACGAAAGACTGAATCAGATCCATTTGTGCTTTGGATGCTGGTTCTGTTTTCCAACCGTCTTTGTATTTATCAACACCCTCACGCATTGCAATATAGCGAAGCATACCACCTACATCCCGCAGAGATTTACCAGACGGATAGTACCTGCACTTGACAATTACTCTTGGCACGATTATTGACCGTCCCTTAATTCGCGTTCTCTTTCGAGTGCTTCTTCAAAAGAAAAGATGCCGCGAGACTTGCGAACACTATTTGTTGCGTTGTTACGAACATACCGTATCTCATCGTCGTCCAGATTTACATAGCCGGCAGCGAGTAAATAGTTTTGAATCGCAATCTCTACCGCAATCTTAAACAGTATATGCGCCATACGATTGGAATAGTTATTAAGCTCTGCGCGGAACAGTTTTGCCATGCGCTCGCATACAATATCCACACTCTTTTCGCCATCAATGTCAGCGCAATAGTTACGGATCGCGGCTATGATGAAATCAATCTCCCGGCCTTCTGTTACATACTTATGGGTATCGATCAGCTCTGCAATTTCGAGTGGAATGGCATAGCCTTTCTTGACTCGTTTGGGTTTACTATCATTCAAATCACTTACTTGAACCATTAAATTCCTCCTTTTATTGTTGTTTTTAGGGATCTAGTTAAAAACTAGGTTTTTCACTTAAAAGCTAGTTGTGCAAATCTATCGCAAAAGTTGGGAATACTCCGAAATTATCCCGTATTTCTCATTACAGTCCGCTGTTGCGGGCTGATGTTTCCAAGGGACGAAGCAAAAACTAGGCCATTTTAACCCGCTTGATGATAAGTCTGCCCTCTACACCTCGCAAAACGCCAATACTACCGCCAAAACAAGCTAGCAGATGTCTTTAGAAAACATAAGCCCCACGATGGCACACATTGGCCATCGTGGGGCGAATATCCTAAAGACGGGTACTTGCCTTTCCTGAGAAGGAACGCACACAACGCCTCCTGTGGTGACAGAATCCTTTGCCCGATCGCTGCAAAGAAAAAGTCTCCTTGTTCCTTTTGAAGCCAAACGACTTCTGTAAATTCGGATCGTTGTGCGCAAGTAGTTATGTCGTATTCGTTCTCAACTCCCCGACATCAAGGCATACAACAGACGAAAGAAAGCGACTCTTTCTCATTGGACTTTCACCACCCCCGGGTACTCCGCGGGCCGCGCTTAATGCTACGGAAGTATCATTATCACCGTTATTTGTCATCGCTCTTCTCAGGAGCAACCTGAGAATCGGCCAATCAGTGATGCCTCGAAGAGGTATGTCATTGGCAGCATCGCTCGTCCGGTCCCCCGGACAATAACGGGAACGTATCTGTTGCAGGACTATTCAGTTTTCGGGTTTCGCAAGCTATGCGCATCCCACTAAGATTATACACAAATAGAGTTGCGCAATTTGTCGAACTGTGTTTGCCTTAGAAAAATTTTTTCTGTAACAAAAAATCCAGGCACAACATAAGCAATCGAGCTTGCGTTGCCATTATATCAAACAAATGTTCGTTTGTCAATAGATAATTTGATATAATTTACTCTTACAGCCGAGTGGCTGAAATGTAACGCTTTTACCCCCGTAAATTGAAAAATAGGTATAAACATACCACCCCCTTCAAAATCGGCTCCAAAAGTCCGCTTATTTAGGGTAGTTTCAAAGCCAAAAGCGTTACATCTCAGGTCAATAATTTTGGCATTATTGACACTTACAATTTTGACGGAAAAGACGATGAGTACGCACAGCTTTTGTGAGAGATTGAAACATTAGGTATCTAAGAGATGGACATTTGTCCATAAATTTACCGTAAAAGCTTGCAAAAACGAGTATACTTTATTATAATAAGTGGTAATGGGTTATAACGATGCAGAATAGTTCTTGCATCCATATTGCCTGATGACTATTGGAGCTACAATTCTTACGTTGCCGCTTTGGTAGCCACACTTTTTATTTTCTGGAGGTAGAAAAATGAAAATGTTGTGTACGAGAAGTCTTGCTATGCTGCTTGCCCTGTGTATGGTGCTGGGTATGGCGGCCTGTGGCGGTGCGCCCAGTGCAAGCAACCCGGAAAAGAAGCCTGATGATAAGGCGGAGAATATCTCCTCTACCAAGCAGGATGGCTTGACCCCCAAGGGCAAGTACAACGAAGGTGTTGTGCTCGTTAAGGTCAAGGAGGACTTCAAGGAAGCAGACCTTGGCGAGCTGAATTATGCAAAAGTTGAGCCTCTCTATCAGGGCGCTAAGTGGTATGTTGTTACTTTGGCTGACCATGAAAAGACGGAAGAGTCTGTAGTTTATCTTGCAGGTCTGAATGTCTTTGAGAAGGTGGACTATGACTATGTGATGACTACTACTGCAGAAACTGCAGGGGCAGAGGTTACAAATAACCCCAATTATGATGCACAGTGCAACCTGGGTGTCCATAACATTCCCTATGGCTGGACGCAGAACGGCAAGCATCCCGGCGGTAGTCCGGATGTTGTGGTTGCCATCATTGATACCGGCGTGGATTATAACCACGAGGACCTGCGAAATAACATTTGGATCAACACTGCTGAGATCCCCAATAACGGCATTGACGACGATAAGAACGGCTATGTAGACGATGTTTACGGCTGGGACTTTGTTGGCAACGACAAGGATCCTATGGACGATAACGGCCACGGTACCCATGTTGCTGGTATTGTTGCTGCAGAAAATAATAAGGTCGGCGGCATCGGCATCGCCTACGGCTGTAAGGTGATGGTTCTGAAGGCTGGCAACTCCTCCGGTTACTTCAATAACTCCGACATTGCAGAAGCCATTCAGTATGCCTATATGAACGGTGCCTCTGTTATCAATATGTCCTTCGGCGGCAGTAACATTTCTATTGCCGCTGAAGATGCTTTGGAATCTGCCTATGAGCAGTGTGTGCTGGTGGCCGCTGCTGGTAATAGTGGCCTGTGCAATCAGCCTGGATGCTGTGGTGGTACAGGTACTCCTATGTACCCCGCTGCATTGACTTATGTTATTGGTGTTATGAGTACAGATCAAAATGGCATGTCCAAATCTGCATTTTCTAACTACGATCATAATCCCTATAACGCATTTGAATATGAGGTCTACGCTGTTGGCGAGGCGGTACCTTCCTGCTGGCCGAATAATAAGTATGCTGCTTTGAACGGAACTTCTATGGCAGCCCCTACTGTTGCTGGCGTTGCTGCATTGCTTAGATCTTATTATGCAGACCGGGAGGTCTATGCTACCAAGTTTATTCAGTCTCAGATTATCAATACAGGTACTCTTTGCTTTGACGGAGCGCATACGGTTGTGGATGTTTATGAGGCAATGACCCGGATTCCCAAACCTGCAGTCAATTACTACGACAGTTTTATTGACGACAGCAAGTCTATCAGTGATAAGAATAACGGCAATGGCGTGATTGATGCTGGCGAAACTATCCGTTTATATTTCTCTTTGCACAATCGCGGTGGTGTAGCAACAGATGTAAATGTATCTATTGATACATTGCGCCACGGCGAGTTTGCCGACCCATACTTCACTTTTGCAAATTCTGCAATTCAGCTTTCTGATATCGGCACCTACTCTGTCCGAGAATCCGGCGATAAGTATTTTGAAATCGTTGTCAGTCCCGATTGCCCTAATGATTATTTTGTGGATTTCAACATCCGTTTTACCTATAAGAATGGTTTAGAAGAGAAGGATACTACAGTATATACCGATGATGGCAAGCAGAAGGCTCAATTCGTTGTTAGTCGTGGTTATCACCTCCCTGCGACAATCACAGAGGACACTATCTATGCCGCGGATCGTCTATATATTGTTGGCGAGGATGTCGTGATTCCTCGAGGCGTGACAGTTACCTTCGAGGAAGGCTGTGAGATCCAGTTTTATGATGATAGATCCTACTATAGTTCTCCTAAAATATACGTATACGGTGTTCTGAATTTTAAGGGAGATAAGGATGATATGATCCATATATTCCCAAAAGAGAGCCTCCCTAATCATTGCTGCTTGATTGATGTTCAGCTGGGCGGTTCCATCAATATTAATTATATCTATGGCATTAATGTGGAGGTATGTGACTGGAATTATCAAACAGGTTGGAATGTACTAACCAATTCATCAATTTCTAACTCGCATTTTGTGAGTGGTCCATCGGTGTCGGAACCATATATCTATTATTCAGGAAATCCTGCGCACCCGCGTATGATAGTAAATTATGTGGGCACTATAACCAATTGCTATTTTAATATGCATTACACACAACTTTTTTCAGGAGTAATTGATTCAAGTTATTTTGTTTTTGAAGGGTCATATCAGTGGACTTGTATTAGGGCCTATGAAGAGTTTGGAAACCCTGAAACTTCTATAGGAAAATTTACGAATAATATAGTATTTACCTCTATCGGAGAAACGAAAATACATAACTATAGTTACGAATGTACTTTTGCGCTGGATGGATGTGCCGAAATAAGCAACAATAGATTCATTAATTTCGATGATTCAAATCTTGAGTCATTAGCTAAATTCGAAAATCGAACAAGAGCTGTTTTTACAAACAACACATTCTCTTTGCTATATCAGAAATATGCTGCTCAAATAATTGATAATTATCTTGATGAAAATGGTCAGCCTACCGTGGATGTATTCAGTTCTTGCAATGATTTTTCAGCACTTTATCCTTATGTTGATTGTGTTAAAATGTTCGATAAGGACGGTAATCCTATTACCACCATCGGCAAAGAAGAAATCAAGGTTCGTGTAACCTTTAACCGTCCCATGGATATCTCCAAGGAGACTTATTTGACCTTCGGTACAGTGGAACCCTATGCAGATTATCGTATTAACGGCAGCTATGTTTCCGATACTGTTTGGGAAGGCACCTATACACTGAAAGCCCAAATTGAAAACGGTCAGAATTTCCTGAAGGTGGAAAATGCTTGTGCTGCCGAAGATCAGACCAAGAAGGTATTCGGTGCGTATCAGCTCCACGAGTTTACTATCGACACTACGGCAGCACTGTCTATGAACCTGCAGGCTGTAGCAAAGGATGCGGGCATCGAGCTGACCTTCAATCAGGACGATTACGATACCCTGCTGGGCTACAACATCTACCGCAGCGAATCTAAGGACGGTAACTTCGTAAAGCTGAATCCGACCATTCTGCTCCCCGGTGAGACCACCTTCCTGGATGACAACGCTGAGCCCGGCAAGACCTATTGGTACACCTATACCGTAGTTCTCTCTGACTTTACGGAGTCTAATCCTGCCGGTAAGGTGCAAGCAACGGCAAAGGATACGATGGCCCCCTCCATCTATCACACTCCCGTCAATCAGGGCTACGAAAACAATAACCTTGTGATCTCCTGCACCGCTAGCGATAACGTAGGCATCCAAAATGCAACCCTCTATTATCGCGCCAAGGGCGAGACTGCTTGGAAGAGCCTTTCCATGGCTCGCCAGAACGATAAGTTTAATGCCACCATTTTCGGCAGCGATGTGACGATGGCAGGCCTTGAATACTACATTGTCGCTTCCGATGTCTACAACACCGTAGAAAAGGGCAGCGCAGCTGCACCTTACAGCGTAGTCATCAAGTCTGCAGACAGCCTGCTGGGCAAGGGCGATGTGGACGGCAACGGTGCCGTTACCACCAAGGATGCCCTGATGCTGATGCAGTGCTTAAGCGGCGATTTGATCCTGAGCGACGATGCCTTTAAACGGGCAGACCTCAACGGCGATGGGGTTCTCTCCTCTGCAGAAGCTCTGCGGATCCTCCAGTACATTAACGGCAAGGTAAATACCCTTGAGATGTAACGGAGGGAAGTGAGTATGCACAAAATACGAAACCGGCTTCTCGGTTTGGTGTGTGCGATCTCCCTGTTTTTATCTGTATGCTTGATTTCCGGTGCTGCAGTGACCGGCAACACGGTCACTGCAACCACCGAAGCCACGGTGAAGCAGGGAAATACTGCATACTGCTATGTATATATCGACTCTCTGGAAAACCTGGCTGCACTGGATATAACTGTCCATTACGACAGCACGAAGGTTAAAATTAACAATGTGGTAAACAGCGTAAGCAGCATTGTTTATGATCACACCACGGAGAGCTCTGCAATCCACGCCTCTTATATCTTTGACGGAAAGGGAGCGGCCAGCAAGACCCAGCTGTTCTACTTTACCTATCAGGTGTTGAGTGGTGCAGAGATTGGCGGCAGCTATTTCGATATTACTGTCGGAGAAGCCTACGACAGCACACTAAACGAAGTATCTGTATTTGGCTCTCGATGCAAGTTTGACATCGAGAAGCGAGTGACCAGCAAAACCACTTCTGCATATAGCACCAGCAGCGTATTGACCAAGATCGGGCGGGAGTTTTCTCTGAGCTATCGCCTTGGTACAAGCCAGATCGCATCCGGCACTGCTGTGATTTCCTACGATCCGGAGCTTTTTGAGGTGGTTTCCGTAACTCCCGGCAAATTCTTAGACGGAAAAGTTACGGATATCAACACTGACCTTTTAGGCGCGATCTACATATCCTTTGCAGGCATAAAGTATGATTCTAATACAGATTTGGTGACAGTAACATTCCGTACATTAAAGAATGTTACCGAAAAATCCAGCATTCAGTTGAGTACATCAGATCTGTGCGATCTGGACTTGAATGCAATTTCCTGCAGCGGATATAAATCAACCGTGTCCGTCAGCTTTGATAACACCTATGTGGGCGATGCCCCCAAGATGTTTGTAAAGGCGGACTTTGACAAAGCATCTGGCCGCTTGACCGCAAATATTTGCATGGAAAGCGGTGCAAAGCTTGGTGCAGGCAATTTTGTATTTACCTTTGATCCTGCGCTTTTGACCCTTGTGTCTTACACAAAGGGCTTTGAGGCGGATTTCTTCAATGTTAACAGCAAAATGGCCACAGAGGGTGTTGTGAAATTCTACATTGTATCCACGGAAGATGTAGTTGATGCCAAAACGGTACTGACCCTTGTATTTGACACAAAACGCATTTGCGAGGATCAGAGAGCAGCCTTTGGCATAAGCGGTGATATGCTGACGGATTCCCTTGTGAATCCTATTGTCCTTAATTTTATTGACGGCAACGGGATTGTGGAAAAACTGGCAGAGCATCCCTACAACGGAGGCATTCAAACCAAAGCACCTACCTGCAAGGAATCGGGTTTAAAAACCTACACCTGCACCATTTGTGGAGATAGCTATACGGAAGAAATCCCGAAGCTGACAACCCACAGCTATGATGGTGGTGTAGTTACCAAGACACCGACTTGTGCAGTAGTTGGCATCCGGACATATACTTGCCCCATTTGTGGAGATAGCTATACAGAAGAGATCCCCAAGCTAACGACTCATAGCTACAACAGCGGCATCGTAACAAAAACTCCTACCTGCGCAGAAGCGGGCATTAAGACGATTACTTGTACTGTCTGTGGTGACAGTTATACGGAAGAAATTCCCAAGCTGACGACCCATAGCTATGACAGTGGTGTGGTAACAAAAACACCCACCTGCGCAGAAGCTGGTATTCGGACATATACTTGCCCTGTTTGCGGCGATAGCTACACCGAGGAAATCGCAAGACTTACCACCCACAGCTATGACAGCGGCGTGGTGACAAAAGCGGCTACTTGTGGAGAAACTGGTATTCGCACCTTTACCTGTGCTGTCTGTGGACATAGCTACACGGAGGATATTCCGAAGCTGACGACACACAGCTTTGGTGAATGGGTTTATTTGGGCGGCGAATTGTATGGACGGACATGTGTAGTTTGTGGTCACGAAGAAACAACGACCCATAACTGGAATCAGGGAGAGGTTATCACGCAGGCAACATGCAAGGAAACCGGTGTAATGAAGCTTACTTGTACCGATTGTGGCTTTACGAAGACGGAGGAAATTCCAAAGTCGACAATCCACAGCTACGATAACGGTGTAGTTACAAAAGCACCGACTTGCGGTGCGCTTGGTATTCGCACATTTACTTGCACTGTCTGCGGTGATAGTTATAGTGAAGATATTCCCAAATCCAATATCCATAGCTATAACAGCGGAGCAGTAACCAAAGCACCCACCTGTGGTGAGACTGGTATTCGCACCTTCACGTGTACCATTTGCGGTGATAGTTTCACTGAGGTGATCGCGAAGCTGGCAACCCACAGCTATAATGCCGGTGCAGTAACAAGAGAGCCTACTTGCAGCGCACTTGGTATTCGCACATTTACTTGTACGGTCTGCGGCGATAGCTATACTGAAATCATCCCAATGCTGACGACTCATAGCTATAACGATGGCGCGGTAACGATTGCTCCCACATGCAGAGAGACAGGTGTTATAACCATCACCTGTACCGTCTGTGGGCATAGCTATACAGAGGAAATTGCAAAGCTGGAAACCCATGGTTATGACGGTGTTGAAACAAAGGCACCTACCTGTGCAGAAGCGGGTGTGAAGACCTTTACTTGCACCGTCTGCGGTGACAGCTACACGGAAGAAATTCCCGTTCTGACGGAGCATAGCTATGTGGATGGCACCTGCACTGTTTGTGGTGGCGTAGATCCAGATTATGTAGAACCTACAGATCCTACTGAGCCGACAGTGCCTACCGAGCCAACAGAGCCGGACGCAAATAAAGAGGAGACTAATATATTTATTGTGGCTATTGCAGAATTTATTAAATTCATTTTCCGCATAATGTCATTTATCTTCTCTCTGTTCCCATAATGGACAACCGTACTGCGAAAATTCGCAGTACGGTTTTTCTGCTTTCTCCGCGCAAAATGATCACATTTTTTTATTCGTCAACGCCCTCACATATTGCACATAACAAAGTGATTAGAATTTGCATCGGCAATAAGCAAACGACCAAGAAGAAAATATACGTTGTTATTTTGCCGATAATGTGGTATAATTAAATCAAGAAAACCTGCCAGGAGGGTGTTATGGAATACGTATCTGTTGCGAAAATGGCTGAAAAATGGGGGATTTCCGAACGAAGTGTGAGAAATTACTGTGCCATCGGCAGAATTGCCGATGCCAAGCTTATCGGCAAAACTTGGTACATTCCGGAAAACGCGCAGAAGCCGGATCGCATAAATAAGAAGAAAGATACGCCCTCTCTTCTGCAGATCCTGCGGGAGCAGAAAGCAGCTAAGATGACTGGTGGTATCTATCATAAAGTGCAGATCGACCTGACCTATAACTCTAACCACATTGAAGGCAGCCGCCTTACCCATGACCAGACCCGATATATCTTCGAGACCAACACCATCGGTTTTGAAAACGAGTCTGTAAATGTGGATGATGTGATCGAAACATCCAACCACTTCCGCTGTATTGATATGGTGATCGATCAAGCAGGCTCTGCGCTGACCGAGAAGTTTATCAAGGAACTGCATTTCGTGCTAAAAACCGGCACCAGCGACAGTCGTAAGGATTGGTTTACTGTGGGTGATTACAAGAAGCTGCCCAACGAAGTGGGCGGTAATGACACCACGCTCCCCGAAAATGTTGCCGGTGAGATGCACAAGCTGCTGACAGGCTATAATACATTGCCCTCTAAGACTTTTGAGGACATCGCAGCCTTCCATGTAGCTTTTGAACGCATCCATCCCTTCCAAGACGGCAATGGCCGTGTAGGCCGCCTGATCCTCTTCAAAGAGTGCCTAAAGCACAACATTGTGCCGTTCATTATCGAGGACAACCTGAAACTGTTCTATTATCGGGGCCTCAAAGAATGGGATCACGAAAAGGGTTTCCTTATGGACACCTGCCTCACCGCCCAAGACCGTTTCAAGGCCTATTTGGATTATTTTAGAATTGAATATTAAGGTGTTTTGAGTACCCGCTATGCGGCATTATAAAAAGTTTCCCCTTATTTTTCCCCTTATCGGGGTGGTAAAGGGTGGTTAATGGTGGTTAAAAGTGGTAGTCAAAAGTTCGGGAAACTCCGGGAAATGGTGTTAAATGGTTAACAAAAGTTAAGAATAGCAAAGCGCGATGGCAATTCAAGTCCTAGTGCCCCTGCCAAGATTGGGAATTTGCAATGTTTTGTTGCAAATTCCCAATTTTTTGTTGTTAAAAGTTAGAAATGCGGATTTTAGAGAATGCAGAAAGTTGTTCTAGGCCTACGGTTTTGATATTGCGCTGGTACAAAGACTGCTGCAACACAGCAGCGCATCAACTACACAGCGTTACATCGGCATCGAGCCGCAAAAGATCGAGATCGTAATTCAGAACCATGCGCAGCTCTTGTGATGCCATAAAGACATTTGTCCGTGAAAATGAATACAGGGCTTGTAAAATGGAATTAAAAGGAATATAATGGTAGTGTCAAACTATAAAAATACATAATATGGAGAAACATTTGCATAGGGGGAGTATGCCCTTTTGCGCTCGCGCTATGAATTTGATAAAATGCAAATTCCATCGGCGTGAGTACATAATGTTTCTTCGTATCGATATAGTTTGGCGACTATCGGGGTTTGCGTTTTTTGTGCGGTTACTTCGGTAGCCGCACTTTTTATTTTGGAGGAAGAAAAATGAAAAAATTAGGTACAGCATTGATCGCATTTGCATTGATAGCAATTTGCGCGTTCCTGCTGCCCACCGAAGCCCAGGCAGCCACTTCCGGCACTTGCGGTGACAACCTGACCTGGATGCTGGACGAAGAAGGCACCCTTACCATCTCTGGAACAGGTATGATGTATGGTTATTCGTATAATGGTGCACCTTGGTATTCCAGCAGAGCGTCTATCAGAAATGTCATAATCGAAGATGGTGTCACCACCATTGGCCAATATGCGTTCTATTACTGCGACAGCCTGACCAGCGTGACCATCCCGGACAGCGTCACCACTATTGGCAATTCTGCGTTCCGATACTGCTCTAGCCTGACCAGCGTGACCATCGGTGACAGTGTCACCACCATTGGCGATTTTGCGTTCGAAGGCTGCTCCAGCCTGACCAGCGTGACCATCCCGGACAGTGTCACCACCATTGGCGAGAATGCATTCTCTGGCTGCAACAGCCTGACCAGCGTGACGATCCCTGACAGCGTCACCACCATTGGCGAGAATGCATTCTCTGGCTCCGGCCTGACCAGCGTGACCATCGGTGACAGCGTCACCACCATTGGCGATTATGCGTTCTCTGACTGCTCCAGCCTGACCAGCGTGACCATCGGTGACAGCGTAACGACCATTGGCAATCGTGCGTTCTATTACTGCACCAGCCTGACCAGCGTGACCATCCCGGACAGCGTAACCACCATTGGCGAGAATGCATTCTCTGGTTGCTCCAGCCTGACCAGCGTGACGATCCCTGACAGCGTCACCACCATTGGCAAAGGTGCGTTCTCTTACTGCTCCAGCCTGACCGATGTATATATAACGGATATTGCTGCTTGGTGTAACATTTCCTTTGACGGTAATTCTGCAAATCCCATGTATTATGCCGAAAATCTGTACATTAATGGTGTGCGCCCCAGAAGAGAATTGGTAATCCCTGATGGCGTGATGCAGATACCGTTATATGCCTTCCGAAATTGCGTTGGAATTACCTCTGTGGTAATTCCCGACAGCGTCACCGCCATTGGCAAAGGTGCGTTCTCTTACTGCGATGCTTTGACCAGCGTGACTATCCCTGACAGCGTCACCACCATTGGCAGTTCTGCGTTCGAATACTGCTCCAGGCTGACCAGCGTGACTATCCCTGACAGCGTCACCACCATTGGCGATCGTGCGTTCTATGACTGCGACAGCCTAACCAGCGTGACCATCGGTGACAGCGTAACGACCATTGGCGCTTCTGCGTTCTATGACTGCGATGCTTTGACCAGCGTGACGATTCCTGATAGCGTTACCACCATTGGCAGTTCTGCGTTCGAATACTGCTCCAGGCTGACCAGCGTGACTATCCCTGACAGCGTCACCACCATTGGCGAT
>JAZKYA010000106.1:0-4306 GCA_045611945.1 Faecousia sp.
TTTCCCATTCTTTTTGTTTTCTCTAATGCTTGCCATTCTGATACACCCTTTTCTTCTGGATTATCAGTGAAATTAGCTGCATTTTCAGAAGTTGTGCGCTTTTTTGTGCGCTTTTCGTATTTTTCAATCAACTTCACAGCAGAGATAACATTCAAAAAGTTCGTCACAATAGCAAAAACGCCTCGAAACTCGATCTTTCAACGCGTTTATGTTGGTGGAGATAACCGGGATCGAACCGGTGACCGCTTGAATGCCATTCAAGCGCTCTCCCAGCTGAGCTATACCCCCCTATTTGATTCGCTGTCAGACAGCTTTCATATTGTAGCATATTACAGAAAAATGTCAAGGGGTATTTTTATGTTTTTAAGATTTTTTGCTATTTGCAGGCTAAGATGGCAGCAGTGAGCGCATCGACAGTTGCGGCCAGGGGCAGAGAGGGGTTGCCGAGTTCGGGGGTATTCGGGACATGGATGAAGCCAGCTCTTATACTGGTTTCGGCGAAGTGGTGCAGGAGCGTGTACAAAACATCGTTGCAGACAAAGGTGCCGGCTGTATTGGAAACTGCACTGGGGATCTGAGCCTCATGGATCGCCTTAGCCATTTTCTCGACGGGCGCTGTGGCAAAGTAGGCCGCAGGACCGCCGGGTACAACAAGCTCGCCCTTGGGCTGATTTCCTTCGTTATCCGGAATCCGGGCATCCCGGATGTTGACAGCGATACGCTCTGGGGTTACGGCATCCCGGCCTGCGGCCAGTCCAATGCACAGAATGAGATCTGGATGGCATTCTTCTGCTTTTTCCAGTACAAAGGCAGAGGATTTGCCAAATATAGTGGGAATTTGGAGTTTGCATAATGTATAATCACCGATCCTGTCTGGGAGCTTTTCAACTGCCAGCCAGGAGGGGTTTGCTGTATTGCCATCAAAAGGATCAAAACCAGTAATCAAGAGTCGTTTTTCCATCGCTCATTCCTCCAAAAGCAGGCCAAGCAGCCCAATGTCCGTCAAAGCAGGGGATGTGTAAGCGCCGTCCAGGATGGCGTCAATGTTATCTTTGTCGTTTTCAATTTCCTTGGAATAGAGCTGCGCTGTTTCAATCAAATCGCCGCCCAGGGATTTGATTACCAGGCAGGAGAGTACAATCAGCTTTACGCGGCCCACAAGGTCGTAGTCAGAAACGGCCTGCAGCCAGTAACGGTTGATGAAATACCGTACCAGCGGGCGAAAATCCTCCGTCCAGAGAGCGGGGGAGTGGGATTTCAGCCGTTGCCGCCATTGAGAGGTCAGAATTTCCAGGGAGCTGTAGAATGCCAGAATCCCAGAAAGATTACCGGGAACAGCTATGGAGGTGGCTTGGCGCAGCATTGCAGCAGTGTCGAGCTCGGCAGGTTCACCGCCGTCCAGTTCCTCCTGCACCGCATAGCCGTATATCAGAAGCACAGCCAGGGCCTTTCCCACAGAATAGTCCTTGTATTCCATAAGTGAGAGGGCGGTGTCCCGGCTGCGGCGCAGGATGGACATGGATTCCAAGTCATAGTCCGGTGTTTCTCCACCGGGCATGTGGGTTATGACAGTACTGCGACTCCCGGTGAGAATGAGCCGGGCCGCTTCAGGGCAGGAAAGCTCCAGTCCCAATTCTACAAAATTGCCATAATCGTGGCGCAGTCTGGGGAATTGGCGGCAGGTGTGACAGAGGTATTCCTCTCCCATCTGGGCCTGAATGCGGCACAGACCGTCCTGACGCCACATGGGGCAGCGGCCATCGGGAGAAAGGGTTAGAACGGTGTCGCCGGCCTCCTGTGCCATTACGCTGCGAAGATGGTCACCCAGCGCACCGGGCAGCTCCCGGTAACGGGCCGCGGATTCCGGGTCTACCAGAACGGCCCACTCTTTGCAGCAACTATCGGGGCAGGCAGAAGCCAGACACCGAAAGGTATCATAATAGTCGGGTTTTATAATTTCCATGGAATTCTCCAACAAGAAGCTGAGCGCATACGGTAAGTATGCGCTCGGCAGGGTTTATTCTTCAGAAGGGATCGGTTTGATTGCGTACATAGCGGCAGCGGTGTCACGGATGGTGTTGGCGCCGGCGCATAGGGCAGCCTGCAGTTGGGAGAGCTGCTCACAGACCTGATCGGTCAGACCGCTGATCTGGGAAATGGCCTCATCTGTCCGGACGGTGGCATCCGCCAACAGGCCGTTGGCCTGGGCATAGAGTTGGGATACACGCTCTTTTGCGACCCTTTCCGCTCGCTCAGCGCGCCGGTATGCTTCCAGCTCATTAGCCGTCTGGGGCCGGTTTTCGGCCTGCTCCAGCTGCGCCTGGAGTTCGGCGAGCTGCGTTTCCAGGGCAGTGTTCTTCTCCTGTGCCTGGGCTAACCGCTCAGTCAGCTCAGATTGCATCGCACCAACATTTTGCAGGGCATCCAACTGAGCCTGCAAGGTCTGAAGCTCAGTGGTCAGTTGATTCACTTGAGAATTGTGCTTGTTGTTGATAAATTCAATATAGCGCACCACATCCTCCCGGTTAAAACCGTTCAGCGCGCTGCGAAAATTTTGGAACGCGGCCATGGCAGATCCTCCTTTGCCGGTGCGAAAATGCATCTGTTTTGTGGATTATATCATAGGATTGCCGGAAAAACAACACTTTTAGCAAAAGAGGGAGAAGATTTAAAATCTTTTTTCGCAAAGACCTCTTTACAAAAGGGGGAAAACTTGCTATAATAAGCGGGCTGTTAAGCCTACGCACCGGTGGCTCAATGGATAGAGCATCGGATTCCGGTTCCGAGGGTTGGGGGTTCGAGTCCCTTCCGGTGTACCATAAGATGCGGATACGAATCCTGCACATTGTGAGGAATGTATTTGCGCTACAAGTGAAGATACCACCCAGTCCTTAATTGGACTGGGCGGTATCTTTATGACCAAGGAAATCTATGCAAGGCAGCTGTGGTTGATGAATCTTGTTGTTTCCTATATTATGAGGTTTAGCTTAATTGACACAATATATTTCGTTATGAGATGTTCTATTAAGATAAAATGATTGCACAGAATACTGGGGGTGGTTATCTATGAATAAGATGAAAACCTGCTTGTATCACATTCTTGAGTCGTTAGAAAAACCGATACATATTAAATTACTTGGTGATTCCATTACACACGGAGTTGGCGGTACCGGATTTGCGCAGAACGGAGATACTATTGTAGATGGGTTTGCTCGCAATCCGGATGGATACTGTTGGGCCAATCTGTTCAAGGCTTATATGGCTGAACACTACGGCTGTATTGTGACCAACAACGCATGCACAGGTACCAGCATCGAGTTTATTCTTGCACACTTTGATGAACTTGTGAACGAGCAAGATGATTTGATTATCTGCATGATTGGAACCAACAACCGCCACCAGTACTTTCACGATGCGCCCAAGCATACACCGGAAGAACATCTGGAAGCATTCTATCAGAATATCATCAAATTGCATCAACAATTTGCATCGGCTGGAAAACCTGCGGTTTTTATGGCAGGAATCCCTGCCTCTTCCGAAAATGAAAAAGATGGGAAAGACTATTGGCGACTGTTCCATATGGATGATGTCTGTGCAACCTATAAGAAGGCATCGAAAGTATGTGGCTTCCCTCTGATAAGCATGTACGATATGTTCTTAGATTACTGCGGTGCTAATAAGATCAGTGTTGACTCGCTACTATGCGATGGACTACATCCAAATGACACAGGATACGAAGTGATGTTCTTATTGCTGAAAAGTGCATTACTTTGCAACAAATAACATGCACCTCCCAAAACACAGAATAATATAGGAACAAAGAAACGGCAGGCTTCCGTAATGGGACTCTGCCGTAATTCATGCGGATATGTTTTGGTTAAAAATTATCTCTAGGGATAATACGGATAAATTCTGATGTTAGTCCATAGAAACAAGGCAATCAGCAATATCAAGGCAAGAAATATAAAGCCTACACCAACAGAACCTTCTACAACAAGCTGAAGAAAGCCAAGATGAAGCAAAGTATGTCCAGAGTTGCCAAGTGTATTGACAACGGCCCAATGGAAGGCTTTTGGGGCATTCTGAAGCGAGAGAGATATTACGGCAAGCGTTTTACAAGCCGTGATGAGCTTGTGCAGATGATTGAGAATTACATCACCTACTACAACAACCGCCGGGTACAGCGTAACCTGGGCGTGCTGACACCGATGGAGAAGCACTACGGCTATCCGTTGGCAGCATAAAAAGACTTCCGGCAACCCAAACCGGGTCACCGGAAGCAAGAAATTTTTTATTTTATTTCACT
>JAZKYA010000107.1:0-9733 GCA_045611945.1 Faecousia sp.
CGGATGAGGGGTGAAAAAGCTTGCTTCGCAAGGCTTTTTGACTTACTGCACAACTCGCTCCCTACCGTACCATCTGTACGCCGACGGGAGCGAGTTGTTTGTCTTAACGGCTCCTTTGACCTCTGGCAGTCTGTCAAAAAAACAAGTTTTTGACAGACTGAAGTGCGCTGCGGATACCGCAGCGCACCTTTATCTTATTTGGACATGGCGTCATAGGCAGCCAATGCCGCTTCTATATCCTTCGTGCATTCCATTTTCCACAGCGGAACAGTTTCCGCCAGCTTGCTGACCAATGCTTCAAAAGCAGGCTGCTTTTCCCTGTCCAGAGGACAATAGCTTTGATGCAGCAGCATAGGCAGCGCTTCTTGCGCCTCACATGGGAAAACTCGGTTTTCTTTTCCCCGCTGCAGAATACATATTCCTGCCAGGGGCGCTGTAATATTGGTATCCAGGCCGTGTTTTCCGCTCCAGGGAGAACCGCAGGCCCATACGCCGTCACCGGTGATCTTCAAAAACGGCTTATCATCATTGACCATGACGGCCCGGTTACCAAAGGCCTCACACCACAGGCGGGTATGGGTGGACTTGCCTGTGCCGCATCTGGCAGTGAACAGATAGGCCCTGCCGTCTACAGCCACGGTACTGCCGTGGAGCATCAGCACATCCCGGTCAAACACAAACTCCGCCACAGCCCGCTGGATGGCTGTCCGCTCTAAAAAGGGTTCCGGAAATCTGCGCCTGCGCAGCCCTTCCTCCACCGCTTCCCTATCCAGCATCTGCTGTTCGAAAGCCATGTCCCCCTGCAGCACTTCCACCTGCAATTCCGGTTCTTGTTCCGTAAGGTAGCGCTTGCAGTATTCCCGGGTGCTTTCAAAAAGGGAATGGATACAGAAGCTGTGCCCTGCCACTTCAATGGTAAAATCAGCCACCGTAAGCGTCCAGGATCAGCTTAAAAGCGCCGTAAGCACCGGCATCGTTGCCCAGGGTAGCCAAAGCAAAGTCCAGCTTTTCAACGGCGTGGAACAGATACTTATGGATATGGCGCTGAATACCGTCCAACAGCGGCTGTCCTGCCTTGCTGACACCGCCGCCGATCACGATTCTTTCCGGGTCTACCACGCTGCTGATATCCGCCAGGAATACCGCCATCTGGTCGTACACAGTCTCCAATATCTCCTTTGCCACCGGATCTTCCGCCGCAGCCGCGTCAAAAATATCCTTGCAGGTAAGCTGGGGAATACCGCGGAGGACGGACTCTGTCACACTGCGGTTCAGATGTCTCCGGGCTGTGCGCACAATGCCGGTAGCAGAACAATACTGCTCCACGCAGCCGTAATTCCCGCAGGTGCAGGGAACGGATTCCTCCCGGTTCAGAACAATATGGCCGATCTCACCGGCCACGCCGTTAGCGCCATTGATCAGCCTGCCGTTGACGATGATACCGCCGCCGACACCGGTGCCAAAGGTTGCCATGACCATATTGTCACAGCCCTGGCCGCCGCCCTTCCAGCATTCACCCAATGCCGCTACATTGGCGTCATTGCCTGCTTTCACAGGAAAGCCTGTCAGCGCGCCGAGGGCCTGCTGCACATCAAACACGCCCCAGCCCAGATTGGTGCAGCGGTTTACCACACCCGCGCTGCTGACAGGGCCGGGAACACCAATGCCAAGGCCGATGATATCCGAATCGGGGATATGGTTTTCCTTTATGTAGCCTTTGACCGCCGCGGCAATATCCGGCAGAATATTCTCGCCTTCCCGGGCTGTGTTGGTTGGGATTTCCCATTTGTCAAGCAGATCACCCGCTTCATTAAAATAAGCCAGCTTGACGGTGGTTCCACCCAGATCGATTCCAAATCCGTATTTCATGCTTGTTTCCCCCAAAAAAGCAGTATTTCTTTGAAATAGATTATACAGGCTCTTGGATGAAAAATCCATAGGGTAATAACTTTTTTTGAAAGTTTTGCTGTAGCACTTGCGTTTACGCCTTCTATGCGTTAATATAAATTTAGGTAATGATGCAAACAAGAAAGGAAGGATATCCCTTTATGATCAAAGTTGACATTTCCAATGTTTGGGGCGAGATCGCGCTGCCCGACCTGTTGGCCGTGGAAAAAGAGGTTGCCGCCGCCCATGCGATGCTGACCGAAAAGACAGGCCCCGGCAATGATTTCCTGGGTTGGCTGGATCTGCCCGCAGAAGAACCCACTGAGGAAATGATCCGTGTACAGGCCGCTGCTGACCGTATCCGGGAAAGCTCCGATGTTTTCGTCGTTATTGGTATCGGCGGCAGTTATCTGGGCCCCCGGGCTGCCATTGAGCTGATGCAGGGCTGCAACCACAACATGGGCAAGGGCAAAGGCAACCCCCAGATTTACTTTGCGGGCAACGGTCTGTCCACCCGGGCATGGAACGAGCTGCAGCGTCTGCTGGAGGGCAAGGATTTCTCCATCGCCATCATCTCCAAGTCCGGTACTACCACCGAGCCTGCTATCGCTACCCGTGCCCTGCGCTGGATGCTGGAGCGCAAGTACGGCACTGACGAAGCAAAGAAGCGCATCTACGCCATCACCGACCCTGTCAACGGTGCTCTGCGCCAGATGGCAACCGAGGAAGGCTGGGAGACCTTTGTCATTCCTCCGGATGTAGGCGGCCGCTACAGCGTTCTGACAGCCGTTGGCCTGCTGCCCTTGGCGGTTGCCGGCCTGGACATCAAAGCTATCATGGCAGGCGCCTGCGAAGCAAAGAAAGCTTACGACCTGCGCTCCTTCGAAAATCCCGTCTGGCTGTACGCCGGTGTGCGTAACCTGCTGTACCGCCGGGGCAAGAAGCTGGAGCTGCTGGAAAGCTTTGAGCCCGGCTTCAAAATGATGGGCGGCTGGTGGCAGCAGCTCTTCGGTGAGTCCGAGGGCAAGGACGGCAAGGGCATTTTCCCTGTCACCGCTGAATTTACCGCCGACCTTCACTCCCTGGGTCAGATGATTCAGCAGGGCGAGCGCAACATCTTTGAAACCATGGTCCGCTTTGATGCCCCTGTGCAGAAAATGGTCATTGGCGGCGATGTAAAGAATCTGGACGGCCTGAACTACCTGGAAGGCAAAACCCTGGACTTTGTGGACGAAAAGGCATTCCTTGGCACGCTGGCCGCCCATGTGGACGGCGGCGTACCCGTCATCACCATGGATATGGGTGAGCTGAACGATGCCAAGCTGGGCGAGATGTTCTACTTCTTCGAACTGGCCTGCGGCGTTTCCGCATACATGCTGGGTGTCAACCCCTTTAACCAGCCCGGCGTTGAATTCTACAAGCGCAACATGTTCCAGCTTCTGGGCAAGCCCGGCTACGAGGTGTAAAAATTATCCCTCCCCGGAAAAATAGGTGTTGCAAATTCTGTATCAAGCTGTTAGAATTATTCTATAATCCAAGCTATACACAGCAAAGGAGGAAATTCCAATGATTCATGTTATTATGGGCCTGAAGGGCTCCGGTAAAACCAAGAAGCTTCTCGACTCCGTCCATGAGGCCGTTGCTAACGCGAACGGTGATGTGGTCTGCATCGAGTACGGCAAGAAGCTGACCTATGATGTAAACTACCGTGTGCGTCTGGTCGACTCCAAGGAGTACGGCATCAGCAATCCCTGCATGCTGAAGGGCTTCCTGAGTGGCCTGCACGCCGGTAATTTCGATATTACCCATGTGTACATCCACAACCTGTATAAGACCATTGGCAGTGACCGCGCTGAGGGCGAAGCTTTCGTCCTGTGGTGTGCTGAGTTTGCCAAGGCCAACAACATGGAGATCACCGTGACCGTGTCCGATGACCCTGCTCTGGCCTCTGAGGAAATCAAGAAGTTCCTGTAACTCCATATTCGAAACGGCACCGCTGTTTATACAGCGGTGCTTTTTTGCGTCTTGGCGTGGCTGCTCCGGTAAATGATCGTTTAACTTTCCGATCACCACCGCACCCAAAAGGCTTCCCCTTGGGGGGAAGGCTTTGGACGGTGAGATAAACGATCATTTATGACATCAAGCTGCCAACCGGTCATCGACACAGAACGGCTTGACTTCTTCGTATCCCGATGGTATAATTTCCCACTGTATTCTGATTGATACCGGTTTGTAACTTTTTGTATCACAAGCAACCATTTTGAAAGGAGCTGGCCGAATCTTGAAATGTCCTCTGCACAAGCGTCTGCTGCACTTGCTGCTATGCCTGGCCGCTATACTGGTTACGGCCCTGCCTGTTTCCGCAAAACCTGTATTTTCTCTGATGGATGCCGCCCCGGTGCGTTACCGGGCAAGCAGTGATTCCACCATCATCGGCTACATGCTGCATGATACAGAATTGACTGTTTTAGACCGGCAGGGCCAATACTACCAGATCGACTGTTATGATATGACAGGTTTTATCCACACAGACCATGTTGTAAAACGCAACAACCAGTATTATGTAAGCCTCACAGCATTTGATATGGAAGCCGCCCATTTTTCCATGCGGACCATCGGCAACGGTATCGTTATGCAGCGGCGGTTATACAGCTATGCCCTTGCGCAGTTAGGTGTTCCCTATGTTTCCGGCGGTACCACCCCCCGGGGCTTTGACTGTTCCGGCTTTACCCAGTATATCTACAATCAGCTTGGGATCTCCATTCCCCGGTCCTGTGATGGGCAACTGGGCAACGGTCTGATCATCCCAAAGGATGAGCTGCAGTGCGGCGACCTGGTGCTGTTTCAGCGCACCACATCCCAGAGAGGTCTCTCTACCCATGTGGGGATCTATCTGGGTGACGGCAAGCTGATCCATGCCGGCGGCCAGGGCATTACCGTGGTAGATCTGGACTCCGCGTACTTTGCCCAGCATTACCTCTGCGCCCGGCGGATCATTCTCTCCGAAAAACCCCGTATCGTGATCTCTTCCGCAGCATTTTCCATAGGATCGGGCCTTCAAATGGCAGAATAATTTTCCTGATCCAATAAACGCACTTGCACAACGGACATGATTATACTATAATAGGAATGTTGTATATTTAGATAAAGGAAGATCACAAATGCAAGAAGGAAGAAAACTCCCCGATCCCGGCAGCAACAAGATGGGTATCATGCCCGTCGGCAAGCTGCTGTACTCCATGGCCCTGCCCATGATATTGTCTATGCTCGTTCAGGCCCTTTACAATGTGGTGGACAGCATCTATGTTTCCCGCATTTCAGAAAGCGCTATCACTGCCCTGGGACTGGCTTTTCCGGTGCAGAATATGCAGATCGGCTTCGCCACCGGTATCGGTGTGGGTATGAATGCGCTGCTCAGCAAATCTCTGGGTGAGGGTGACCGGGAACGGGTCAACTATACCGCAGGCAACAGTATTCTGCTGACCGCCGCCGCCGTGCTCCTTTTCATGGCCTTTGGTATTTTCGGCAGCCATCCCTATTACGCCATGCAGTCTGAGGTGGCAGAAACGGTGGAAGGCGGTGCCGCTTATACGGCCATTTGCTGCATTTTCACCTTGGGCATCTTTGTTGAGATCCTTGGCGAAAAACTGCTCCAGGCCTCCGGCAGAACGATTTACACCCTCTATACCCAAGGCACCGGCGCTATCGTCAATATCATTCTGGATCCCATTCTGATCTTTGGTTGGTTCGGCCTGCCCGAAATGGGCATTGCCGGCGCTGCTGTAGCTACTGTCATCGGTCAGTGGATCGCTGCCATCATGGCTGTGATCTTCAACATCAAGTGCAATCCCGATGTGCAGTTCGCTCTCAGATATCTCAAGCCTAAAAAGGATGTGATCGCCCCCGTCCTGACCGTAGGTATCCCCTCCATCATTATGATGGGCATTGGCAGCGTGATGAATTTCGGCATGAACCAGATCTTCCAGAGCTTCAAGACCTACGGCGAGACCGCAACCGGTGTGTTTGGCATTTACTATAAGCTGCAAAGCTTCTTCTTTATGCCTGTATTCGGCATGAACAATGCCACCATCTCCATCGTAGCCTACAACTACGGCGCCCGAAATCCCAAGCGCATTACTTCCACTCTCAAGTGGTCGGTGGTCAGCGTCATGGCTGTCATGCTGCTGGGTGTTCTGGCATTCCAGACTGTACCCCACCTGCTTCTGGGCATTTTCAATCCCAGTGATGATTTCCTTGCCATTGGTATCAGCGCCCTACGGATCGTCAGTCTGATCTTCCCTCTGGCTGCCATTGGTATCGCACTGGGTGCCAGCTTCCAGGCCTTAGGCAACGGTGTCTATTCCACGATCACCTCCCTCAGCCGCCAGCTGATCGTGCTGCTGCCTGTAGCGCACCTGCTGAGTCTTTCAGGGAATGTGCATTTGGTCTGGTGGGCATTCCCCATTGCCGAAGTAGTCAGCCTGCTGGTAACACTGGTCCTTTTCGTAAGGATCTACCGCCAAAAGATCAAGCCCATGCTGTAACTGCAAACGGTGTCATTGGAAGCCGCTATGTGCCGGTTTTCAATGACACCGTTTTTTATGGCGACGGTTGGTGTTGTATTTGCCGCCAAAACACAAGATGCTGTTGCCCACCAAAATTTGATGTGCTTTTTCAGCAAAATACTGAAAGAGCATCACATTGTTTCCTACCGAAAGGTGTGCTATAATGACTGTAATTGACGATTTATGAGGGATTCCATGAACATAGAGAACATTACCATTGAAAAAGCACAACTGCATAAGCTGTTTGGTCTGTCAAACGGTAATGCCGCCTTGCTGTATCTTTACCTCCACAGCGGCAATCCCATTGACCAAGCGCCCCAGGATCTGAACCTGCCTGCCAATCAGATCGCTCTGGCAGAGGCCAGTCTGCGGCAGATGGGCCTGTGGACAGAGAATGCCAAAGCTACCTTTGCTCCCGGTGAACGCCCTGCCTATTCTGAGACAGATGTACTCACTGCCATGGATACCGATATGGACTTCCGCAGTCTTTACGGGGAAGTACAGCGGCTTCTGGGCAAGGTGCTGACCACAGAGGAATTAAAGCTTCTGCTGGGACTTCGCCGGTACTTAGGACTGCCCAACGATGTGATTTCCGTGCTGGTCTACTACTGTAAGGACCGGGCACGGCAGCGGGGCAGTATGCGCAATCCCTCTCTGCGGACCATTGAAAAAGAAGCTTATCACTGGGCAGAGCAGGGTATTGAAACCCTGGAACAGGCCGCCGCCTACATCCAGGCCCAGAACCTGAAAAATTCCGCCCTGGAGCGGCTGAAGCGGATCATCCAGATCCGTGGCCGCAGTCTTACTGCCGGGGAAGAACGCTACGCCAACGCCTGGCTGGATATGGGCTTTGAAGAAGATGCCATCGCCATGGCCTATGAACGCACCTGCCTGCATACAGGTGGGCTGAATTGGGCCTATATGAATAAGATCCTTCAGCGCTGGCACGAGGCCGGGCTGCACACCGCCCAGGAAATCAAACAGGGAGACCGCAAGCCGGCCGTTCCCAAAGGCGCTTCCGGTGAGCTTGGCCAAGCCGAGCTGGAAGCCATCGCAAAGATCATGCAGGAGGCATAACCTATGGGATACGCGAAAGAAGTTGTACTCCGGGCCAGAGGGGCCCTGGCGCAAATCAAGGCTGACCGGGAATCCCAGAACGCTGCCCGGCTTGCCCAGGCATACCAGCAGATCCCCCGAATCCGGGAAATCGATATACAGCTCCGCCAGACCATGGCAGCAGCGGCTCAGGCCGTATTTGCCCAGGGCGGCAATGTACAGGAAGCTCTGCAGCAGGCTAAGGACGCGAATCTGGCGCTGCAGGCAGAACGCAAAGCGCTGGTACAGGCCCATTTTGCTCCCGGCTATCTGGACGAAACCCCTGCCTGTCCCCATTGCGCTGACACCGGCTATATTGGCAGTGCCATGTGCCAGTGCTTAAAGGAGCTCTGCGTTCTTGAGCAGCAAAAGGAGCTGGGCTCGGCCTTCCGTGGCGGCGAAAGCTTTGAAAACTTCCGTCTGGACTACTACTCCGACGCGGTGATTCCCCAGGTAAAGGCTTCTGCCAGAAGTGTCATGCAGCGGAATCTAAACCACTGCCGGGAATACGCCAGACACTTCTCTGCCGGAGCAGGCAATTTGCTGCTCTTTGGAACGACCGGCCTTGGCAAGACTCACCTGGCCCTTGCCATTGGCTCCGCTGTGGGCCTGCAGGGTTACAGCGTATGCTACGAAACCGCCATCGGTCTTTTTGACAAGCTGCAAAAAGCCCGCTTTACGCCCAACGAGGAAACGGTTTCCCAGGCCGACCGTCTGGAAAACTGCGACCTGCTGATCATCGACGACCTGGGTACTGAGATGCCCGGCCAATTTGTCACTGCCGCCCTGTACGGCCTGCTGAACCAGCGGCTGCTCAGCGGCAAACCCATGATCATCACCACCAATCTGACTGTTGGGCAGACTGCAGAACGCTACTCCCCTCAGATCTCGTCCCGGCTGTATGGAGAATTTACCCGGCTCACCTTCCTGGGCACCGACATCCGGGTGCTGAAGAACGGGGGTATGTGATATGACCGGCGTATTGTTTGATCTGGACGGCACTCTGCTGAACACCCTGGAGGACCTGGCAGACGCGGTCAATTACGCGCTGCGCGTTTACGGTTATCCGCAGCGCACCATCGAAGAGGTCCGTCAATTCGTGGGCAACGGCGCAGCCCGGCTGATCGCCCTGGCTGTTCCGGAAGGGGCTGCCTATGAACCGGTGCTGGAAACCTACCGGGCCTATTACCAGGCCCACAGCCAGGACAAGACCGCCCCCTACCCCGGTATCCCGGAGGCTTTGGCCGCTATCCGGGCTAAATACCCAGTGGCTATCGTTTCCAACAAGCCCGACCCTGCTGTTAAGCTCCTGTGCAAGGAGTTTTTTGGAGATATCTACGCCCTTGGCGAAACCCCCGATTGCCCCCGCAAGCCCGCCCCGGACATGCTATATAAGGCTATGAACGCCCTGGGTGTGGACCGGTTTGTCTATGTAGGCGACAGCGATGTGGATGTGACCACGGCCCATGCCGCAGGCGCAAAGTGCGTCAGCGTTCTGTGGGGCTTCCGGGACGAAAACGAGATCCGCTCCGCCGGCGGTGAATATTTCTGCCGGGATACGGCGGAGCTTCCCGCGCTGATCGACCGGGTCGCGCAACGATAAAGAGGAATATCATGGCATACGAGTTTTACGCCCTTCTGGGCAGAATGCGCTACATTACCCGTTGGGGATTGATGCGCAATACCTTTTCTGAAAATATTCAGGAGCACTCCCATCAGGTTGCTGTGCTGGCTCATGCGCTGGCGCTGATCCGCCGGGATATCCTGCATCTGCCAGGACCGGACCCGGACCGCTGTGCCGTAGCCGCACTGTACCACGACGCGTCCGAGACGCTGACAGGCGATCTTCCCACTCCCATCAAGTATTATAATCCCGACATCATGGCCTCCTATAAGCAGGTGGAGCGGGTGGCTGCCCAGCGGCTTCTGGATATGCTGCCGCCGGAGCTTTACAGCAGCTACGAGCATCTGATCCTGGAAGACGATGAAACGGTACTCCCCATTGTCAAGGCTGCCGATAAGCTCTCGGCTTATATTAAATGTGTAGAAGAGCAAAAGGCAGGTAATACAGAGTTTGATACCGCTCTGGTCCAAACCCTGGATTCTCTCAGAGCAACCGATCTTCCGGAGCTGCAGTGGTTTATGGATAACTGCCTGACCCCCTTCAGCCTGAATATCGACCAGCT
>JAZKYA010000108.1:0-4575 GCA_045611945.1 Faecousia sp.
CTACCTAACCGAAGAAACTTTTTCTAAAATTACCGCGCCCTACAAGGAATGGATGGACGGAGATATCTCCCATCGCCTCTCTTTTGGCGGTCCCATCTGGACATGGACGGGTATGGTTCCCGATAACAAACTCACCTACAGCCTCTGTGAGTATTTCCTGACTATGTGCAAAAAGTACGGTTACCGGAACCTTCTGGGTACCGTGTGGGGAGACGACGGCTCCGAATGCAACCATCTGCTCAGTCTCTTTGGCGCACAGATTTATGCGGAATATAAATATTCCAATGACGTAACCCTTTCCCGCGTTATGGATCGGTTTGAATTGACCACCGGTGCCAGTGCCCAAGCTTTTATGGATATGTCGGATTTCCATATGGTGCCCAACCGTTCGGAAAATCTGGCGCAGTACACCAACGGTCATCTGTATGTCCACGATTTCATCGGCAAGAAGCTGATGTGGCAGGACGTTATGGTGGGTCTTAAGGATCACCAGTTATTTGATGTACCTATGTCAAAGCATTATGCCGATATAGCAAATAAATTCCACACATATCGAAACCATTGCGGCAAGCTTCAAAAGCAATTTAACTATGTGGAAAGTCTTTTTGAAATGATGTCCGCCAAATGCGCCATTGCTGAGCAGTTAAAGCCCCGCTACGAACAGAAGGATCGGGAGTATTTGAAGCTGGCGGCAGACAAGCTGCTTCCCGAGCTTTCCAAAAAGGTGGAAAATGCCAGAATTCTCTACCGGGATATGTGGATGTCCACCAATAAGCCTTTCGGCTTTGAGGTCATTGACCTTCGGTACGGTGGACTCATCGCGCGTATTGACAGCGCTGCCTACCGCATAAACGCATATCTTGAGGGTCATATCGACCGTCTGGAAGAGCTGGATGAGCCGCGCCTGCCTATGGAATGTCAGGATTCCCTGTACTATACCCGCGAAATTTCTTCTTGCGCCCGTATTTGGATGTAATCAATTTAGGAGGTAATCTTATGTCTAATGTTAAACACTATGAGCCGTTGCGCCCCACCCGCTTTGCCGGCACACCCGAGCGTTACGAATTCACCCACGGTACTGAAAACCTTTGTGTCTACGATATTAACACAATGGATTTTATAAAGGCTATCCCCGTAGGCACCAAGCCCGACTGCCATGCTGTCTCTCCTGACGGAAAATACGTCTACATTGGCTGCCTGGAAGGTACTTATTGCATTGATCAGGACACTTTGGAAGTTGTCAAGGTATTGGATACCGGTAAGACCTATGCCACTAACATTCTGCCTGACGGAAACACTTTGCTTGTTCACGACTACTGCGGCGGTATTTCCTTAGTCAAAAATATTACCGATATGGACAAGATCTATGTCTATAAGCACATTCAAGTCATTCCCAACGGCGAGTTCCGCTGTGAAATTGGCGGCAAGGGACACTTTATCGGTAACGGCAGATACTACCTGGTCAGCGGTTGGCGGCAGAATAAGGTCTACCTGTTCGATATGGAAAATGACTTTTCCTTTGAAACCTTCCTGGAAGATCCCCGTCTTTCCGGCGGCGACGACCTTGTGTTAAACAGCGATAAGACCAAGGCCTACACTGCCTGTTACGGTGTCAGAGGGCAAAACTCCCACGTTGCGGTTATCGATATTGAAAAGCGCGAGATCATCAAGACCATCACTACTGGCGTAGGCAGTTGCGGCCTGACAATGACCAACGACGAGCGTTATGTGGTAGTTTCCAACGACCAGGATAATTCTATCTCTGTTATTGATACAGAAATCGACGAAGTGGTAAATACGCCTTGCGCCCAAAAAGGCTTTGAGACACTGGGGCTTGTCGGTTATATCCAGGGCATCTCCTGCGCCGTTGACAATTCCATTTTTGTCTACGGCTGCGCAGGCAACGGTTCTCTCGTCCGTTTTAGTGATATTACAAACGGCAATCATTACGTTATTTCCCACGAAGGTGGAAAATATATTTCTGAGTAACTGCTAAAGAAGCAATGGAGGTATTGCAAATGGACATCAACTATAAAGTCGCGTTTATGGCGCCCAAACAGCCTGCACTCATCGAATGGGAAATGCCCGAGCCGGGTGATGATGAAGTTCTGGTCAAAACCGAACTCTCCCTGATCAGCACCGGCACCGAGCTGACCGTACTGGAGCGAAACGTAGAAGAAGGCACCCCTTGGGCTGACAGCCTGATGAATTACCCCATCTATCACACCGGCTACAGCAGCGCCGGCCGCATTGTTAAAGCCGGCAAGAATGTATCTCCGGATGTGATCGGTCGCCGCATCTTTACCGATGCGCGTCATCAGAGCTACTACACCACCAATCTAAAGAACGAGGAAGCCTATGTGTGGATTCCCGAAGGTGTATCCAGCAAAGATGCCACCATCGCCACCCTGGCTTGCGTTGCCAATGCCAGCGTCCGGGAATCCAGAATTGCTCCCGGTGAAGCTTGTGTGGTCTACGGTGCCGGCATCGTCGGTCAGTTGGTCGCCCGCCTTGCCAAGCTGGCCGGATCTACCAAGATCTTTGTGGCAGATATTTCTGACTTCCGTCTGAATTTGATCCCCGATGACCCCTGCTTCATTAAGATCAATTCCGCCAAGGAAAGCGTTCCTGAAGTAGTCAAGGCCAATACCCGCTGGGGCAAAGGCGTTCCCTTTGTTTTCGAGGTTACCAGTGTTCCCTCCCTCGCCCAGGAGCAGCTCACCTGTCTCAAAGAGTGCGGTAAGCTGATCATCACCAGCAGTCCCAAGGGCAGATCCCTTATTGACCTGGATTACTGCAGCCGTAACGGTCTTTCCATTATCGGCGCCCACAACTGGACTTCCCACGCCTCCAGAGAGAATAATCACTGCTACTGGACCCGCCATAACGATACTGCTCACGCTATTGACCTGATTGACAAGGGTCTTATGCCTGTCGACAATCTGTTTACTCACGAGTATAATTACAAGGATGCTCCCGCAGCCTACGAAATGCTGATGAAGGATCGCAGCCAGGCAATGTGCGTTGTCATTAACTGGGAGGACTGATTATGATTAAAAATGTTGCGCTTATTGGCGCCGGCTCCATCTCCAAAGTACATATCGAAGGTTATAAGAGCGTACCCGGCATTCAGATCGCGGCCATTTGCGACCTGAACGAATCCTTGGCTCAGGCTCGCGCGCAGGAGTACGGCATTCCCAAATACTACAGCGATTATCACGAAATTCTGGCAGATCCCACCATCGATGCTGTAAGCGTTGTGACCCCCACCTTCACCCACCGGAACATTGTCGTGGATGCACTCAACAGCGGCAAGCATGTTCTGTGTGAGAAGCCCCCTGTACTGACTTATCAGGAAGCGCTGGATTGCGAGGAAGCCGCAAAGCGCTCCGGCAAGGTGCTGATGTACGGTTTTGTTATGCGTTTCCACGAACAAAACCAGTTCCTCAAGGAGTATATTGATAACGGCAAGCTGGGTGACATCTATTATGCAGATGTGACCCGTATAGAAGTCTGCAATGCCATTGGCGGTTGGTTCCGGGATAAATCCAAGTCCGGCGGTGGCTGCCTGTTTGATGCCGGTATCCATCAGTTGGATCTCGCCCTTTACCTTATGGGCTACCCCAAGGTTACAAGTGTTAAGGGCTTTACCTCTGATGTAAACAAAGATCTCCCCGACCGCATCCGTGGTTTGACCCGCTACGTCTCTGCAAACGAGGTCCCTACACCCCGTACTATTGAGAGCTTTGCCAGCGCGCTTGTGACCTTTGAGGGCAACAAATGTCTGTATATCAAGGCTGCTCATATTGCCAATAGCGCCAACTCCGGTTCCCGCTTTGAACTGATCGGTGACAGAGGCGGTGTTGCTACCGTAGGCGATGAGCTTAAGTTCCTTATGCTGGACGACACCAACTTCTTTATGGAGTCCAAGCCCTGGATCGCAAAATCCAAGGTTTCCAAGTTTAATCCCGAGATCCAGCATTTCGTGGCCGCCTGCAATGGCGAGGTCGACTGTATCTGCACGCCCCATCAGGGCAGCGAGCTGATCAAGATCATGACCGCGATCTACGAGTCCGCCGAAACCGGCAGAGAAGTTCTGTTCTGATCAATAAGCAATCGCCCATCCTCATTGAGGGTGGGCGATTTATTTCGTATTAAGTAAAAAGAATATCTCCGTCTGCTTGGGTATAGCTGGCCTCTACATTTAGCTCTTCCATCCACCGCCGGGTCTCAAGGGTTTTATGCGAGCCCTTTCCCGCAGACTCCGGATTTGTGCAACGGTAATAATTGTTTTCCCATAACCATTGCGGAGCAGCATAGAGGCATATTTTCGGCTGGATCAGCTCGTAGAACGCCTTATCTACGCCATCCTGTCCGTGGTGCGCCATTTGGACAATATTCTTACGGATGGCGCCAGGATCGTGTTTCTGCAGGAACTCAGCCTGTCCGTGAACATCAAAATCTCCGAGGAACAGCACATCTCTTTTGGGGAAATGCACCACGCTGATCATACTCGTGGAATTGATATTGGGATAATTTTCATATCCTTCCGGCACGCTGACGATCTCAATTTCC
>JAZKYA010000109.1:0-22234 GCA_045611945.1 Faecousia sp.
ACCGCTACTTCGTCGCCGGAAGGAACGGACTGCTCTACGACTGTATCCTTCGGCTCTTCACTTTCCACATACTCTTCATATGTGATATTGTCAAAACCGGCAGCGTTGAGCATCTTCAGGGCCGTCGCGATATCTTCACCCTCTACATCCGGCATTTTAGCCTTCTTAGGACCGGTGCTGACATACAGGGTGACCACATCACCGGTTTTGATGTCTTCACCCACCGCAGGTTCGGTACGGATGATATAGCCCTCTTCCACCGTATTGCTGGTCTCTTCCACTTCCTTCACATCCAGGTCCAGCTTCTGGTTTTTCAGAATCGTTTTGGCCGTTTCCAGCTTCTGACCCACTACGGTGGGCATATCGGTGTGCTTGATTTCAGGACCTTTGCTGATATACAGCATAACTGTCTGACCGTCAGCCAGTTCTTCCCCTGCTTCAGGCTCTGTACGGATCACATAGCCCTCTTTCACGGTATCGTTATACTCCTCGTTACACAGAAACAGCACGCCCTGGCCGTCCAGATAATTCTCGGCAGTGGTTCTCTCCTGGTTTACCAGGTTTTCCATAACCTTGACCTGAGGTTCCGGGCCCAAACTGACCCAAATATGGATCTCCGTTCCCTTTCCTACCTGCACACCCGGTTCTGGATTCTGCCGGATGATCTGTCCCTTTTCATACTTGTCGTTATGCTCATAGTTGGGTTCTTTCAGTACGAATTCACGGCCGCTGATCTGCAGCATATCGTAGTTCTTTCCCACCAGAGTAGGCACATTTACCAAATTGCTTTCCCCGGATCCACCGGTTCCAAGCAAAGCGATCAAAAACACAATGATCGCGATTACCGCCACAGCGGAGCAGGTGACCACAGCAATGGTAGCGATCCTGCTGCGTTCCTCTTCTTCCTCATAGGCATCCCTGCGTTTCTTGGGTGGATTGGCCCTGGTGGAAGATGACGGTCTGCGGGAGGTTTCCGTTCTGCGCTGCTGGGGAGCAGGCTGGCCAGGCTGCCGCCGTCTGGGCATTCCGCCGCCGGCAGCTACACGCTCCGCCGTAGTTTTCGGCGGCAGCTTGATCTCCGGATTGGCCTGGAACTGTGTTACTGCGTCTGTGGGCGGGATGTTGTAATCGAACAGGATGCTGGGGGTTTTCCGGAATTCATCCATATCATACAGCATGGCTGTGGCAGAAGCATACCGGTCCGCCGGCTCGTGAGCCATAGCCTTCATGATGATCTGTTCCATACCCCCGGGAATACCTGGATTGATGGTGGAAGGCATCTTCGCGCCGCCGTTGATGTGCTGGATCGCCACTGCCACAGGGGATTCCCCATTGTAGGGCGGACGGCCCGTCATCATCTCATACATGACCGTACCCAGGGAATAAATATCAGAGCGGTCATCCACACGGCCACCCTTCGCCTGTTCGGGAGAGATGTAATGGACAGAGCCCAGTGCTTCCTTGGTCAGTGTATTGCCCTGGGACATGACCCGGGCAATGCCAAAATCAGCCACCTTCACACTGCCGTTTTTCAGCACCATGATGTTATGGGGCTTGATATCCCGGTGTACGATCCCCCGGGAGTGGGCATGCTCCAGCGCCTTACTGATCTGGATGCCAAAATGGAGAGTCTCCTTCCAGTTCAGTACACCTTTTTTCTCCATGTACTGCTTCAAGCTGATGCCGTCGATCAGCTCCATGACGATATAGTCTGCCTCGTTGACTGTAGAAACATCATACACAGCCACAATATTGGGATGCCCCAGCATCGCAACCGCCTGACCCTCGGCCTGGAAACGGCGGCGGAAATCCTCGTCCTTACAGTATTCATCTTTGAGTATCTTGATGGCAACCAACCGGTTGAGCCGGTGGCACCTTGCTTTATATACAATGGCCATGCCGCCGATACCGATCACTTCCAGGATCTCGTACCGGTTGTCCAGCAATCGGCCAATATACTTATCATTATCCATTGGGTGAAACTCCTTTCGCAGCCGGACCTAAGTCACATTTGAATCAAAACACTGGTCACATTGTCCGGCGCTCCCCGATTTTTGGCAATGTCCAGCAGTCGTTTGCAGCAATGCTGCTTTCCGACACCGTGGACTACCTCAAACAGGATCTCCTGCTCATCCATCATATTGGAAAGACCGTCGCTGCACAGCAGCAGGCAGTCGCCCCGTTCCATTCTGTGGTGGAACAGGTCACACTCAACGGTGGCCTCTGTTCCGATAGCGCGGGTAATAAAGTTTTTGCCGGGGTAGGTTCTGGCCAGTTCAGGGGTCAGCTCTCCCCGCTCCACCATCATCTGCACCAGGGAATGGTCCTTGGTAAGCTGGGTGATACCATCGGCGCTTACCGCATACACACGGCTGTCACCTACATTCACAATGGTTACATCCGTTCCCTTAATGATCACAGCCGCCAGTGTGGTTCCCATTCCGGAGAAGTCCTCAAACTGGGCAGCCTGGTCGTAGACCGTAAAATTCGCCAGCTTCACGGCACTTTGCAGCATCTGATCGATCTTTTCCCGGTCCATGCTGGCAGTCCAGGTCTGCTTGACAGACTGGACAAACACATCGGCAGCCAGCGTACTGGCAATATTGCCGGATTTCGCGCCGCCCATACCATCACACACCACACACAGGAGCGTGTGCCGGTCAAGCTGCTCGATAAGGTAAGTATCCTGATTCTGTGCTCTCACACAGCCGGGATCTGTCAATCCCCAGCTTTGCATAGAATCCACGCTCCTTTCCTTTCAGGTTTCTTTTGTATATTTCCGCCGAAGCTGACCGCAGGACGCGTCAATATCGCTTCCCAAGGTCCGGCGGACTGTGGCGGGAATGCCGCCTTCCTCCAATATCTGCTGAAATCCCGCAACCGCTTTTTTGGTGCTGGGTTTCAGCGGACTTTCCTCTACATGGTTCAGTGGGATCAGATTCATGTGGACGGGAAGACCCTTCAGCCGCTTCAGCAGCAGTCGGGCATCCTCTTCCCGGTCATTGACCCCGTCAATCATAGCATATTCAAAGGATATGCGTCTGCCGGTCTCAGCGTAATAGTCCCTGCAGGCCCGCAGCAGTTCTTCCGTAGGATACGCCTTATTGACAGGCATAATGGTATCACGCACACTGTCACTGGGGGCATGGAGGGATACGGACAAAGTGAGCTGCAGCTTTTTCTTTGCCAGTTCCCGGATCTTCGGCACCAGCCCGCAGGTAGACAGGCTGATATGGCGCATGGAGATATTCATACCCTCCGTGTCGTTGACCAGCTCCAGAAACCGCATCACATGATCAAAGTTATCCAGAGGCTCACCAATGCCCATCAGCACAATATGGGAAACAGGCAGACCCGAATCCACCTGGGTAAACAGCACCTGGTCCAGCATCTCGAAGGGTTCCAGTTTCCGTACCAGACCGCCCAGAGTAGACGCGCAGAAGGCGCAGCCCATACGGCAGCCCACCTCTGTGGAAATACACACGGTATTGCCATAATGATAACGCATCAGCACCGTTTCCACACAGTTGCCATCGGACAGCTTCCAAAGGTATTTGATCGTTCCGTCTTTCTTCGATTCCTGTTTTCGCACAACCTCAGGGGCCAGAATGGGATACTCTTGTGCCAGAACTTTGCGCAGGGCCTGGGGCAGATTGGTCATCTCATCATAGGTACGCACACCCTTATGCAGCCAGGAAAACACCTGCTTGGCCCGGAATCCCGGCTGTCCCAGCTCCTTGAGGACCTGGGTAATCTCCGGCAGGGTCATGGATTTTAAATGCTTGGTCATGCCATCCTCCGCATCCGGCAAATAAAGAAGCCATCAGTATCGTATTGCCCCGGTATCAGTGCCAGCATACCCGATTCATTTTTGGGGAACACACCGGGCAGGGGCAGCGGCTCCAAAACAAAATTGGGGTTCTCTTTCAAAAACGCTTCCACAACGCCCTCATTCTCCTGCCGCACCAGCGTACAGGTGGAGTACAGCAGCACACCGCCTGGCTTGACATAGCCAGCCTGGGTCTGCAGAATCGCCTTTTGCAGGGCAGGCAGATCCTTCATAGAAGCAGGGTCTTTATAGCGGATATCCGGTTTTTTGCGGATAATACCATAGCCGGAGCAGGGTACATCCGCGATCACCGCATCCATCTGATTCAGCCATTCCTGCCTGCAAACCGAGGCGTCCTGCTGATACACGGTGATTCCCTCTAAGCCCAGACGCTGTGCGCCATTGCGGATCAGCGCTGTCTTATGCTCATGGATATCACAGGAATGAATGCATCCCTTCCCCTCCATGGCAATAGCCGCCGCGAAGGATTTTCCGCCGGGAGCGCTGCAGCAGTCCAACACCTGCACATGCTCCCCCTTTGGTAGTTGAGCGCACAGGACACTGAGCTTTGCCGCGGCGTCCTGCACATAGAATAAGCCCTCCCGGAAAGCAGGAAGCTGTTCCAGATTGCCTACATGGGAAAGCACCAGGCAGTCTGTCATCCAAGGGTGGAGCCGCGCCGCCACGCCGGCCTGTTCCAGCATATCCCCCAGAGCTGCGGTGGTGGTACGCAGGGTATTGACCTGCACCACCGTATCCGGCGCGCTGTTGTTTGCTTTCAGCATTGCTTCCATATTGCCGTGGCCCACATAACCGTCCAACAGGTCAATGAGCTTTTGGGGGTGGCTGTATTTCTCCACCCAGGAGGCCGGCTGCTTCAAATTGTCTTTTTCCCTGACAGCGCTACGCAGCACACCGTTTACAAGGCCGTGGGCATAACGCTGTTTGGGGCAGTATTTTTTCGCCAGAGCTACCGTCTCATTGACCGCGGCAGACTCCGGGATCTTATCCATTTCATAAAGCTGGTAAAGGCCCAGGTGCAAAATATCATGGAGCACCGGGTGCAGGTCCTTCAATTTCCCGGTCAGGAGCTGTTTAAGGTAAAAGTCCAGCTTCAGCTTGTTTTGCAGAACACCATAGCACAGCCGGGTAGCCAGAGCGGCCTCACGGCCATCCAACCGGTCCCGCTGCAGGTACTCTTTCAGCACGCCGTTGGACCAGGCGCCATCCTTGCGGCAGGCGATCAGCACATTCAGCGCCGTTTCTCTCGCGCCCATGGCTCATATCTCCAGAGGATGGCCCCGGAAATAATCCGGCGCAGCCATACGCTTGCCGCCTTCGGCCTGGAGGGAACGAATTTCGATCACGCCCCCGCCGCAGGCAACCTGCAGACCGGTTTTAGTCAGGGCCAGGATCGTACCGGGCGCAGCGCCTGTCTGCCCGCCGGTCACAACCGTACTGTGGATCTTGAATTTTGTACCGGCCAGCTCCGCCGTGGCCACAGGCCAGGGATGCAGGCCACGCACATGGTTGTGGACCTGCTGTGCAGTCTTTGTCCAATCAATGGGACACATCGTCTTATCCAGCATGGGCGCAAGGGTCACCTTGCTTTCATCCTGAGCCACCGGCACTAAAGCACCGTCTTTAAATTGATGCAGTACATCGCACAAAAGCTGCGCGCCCAGCACCGCCAACCGGTCCAGCAGCTCGCCTGCTGTTTCATCGGGGCCAATGGGCGTCTTGCTGACACCGACCACATCGCCGGCATCCATGGCATGGACCATGAACTGGGCGGAAACCCCTGTTTCTGTCAAACCGTCCAGCACCGCCCACTGGTAGGGAGCAGAGCCACGGTATTGGGGCAGAACGCTTGCGTGGATATTGATAAATCCATTGGGAACTAAATCCAGCACCTTCTGAGGCAGAATGCGGCCATAGGCCACCACCGCCACCACATCGGGTTTCAGGTCAGCAATCTGCCGCACCGTCTCATCCTCCCGGAAGTTTTCCGGCTGAAAAACGGGCAGGTCATGGGCAATGGCCACTTCCTTGACCGGGGAATATACCATTTTCATTCCCCGTCCCTTGGGCCGGTCCGGCTGGGTATAGACACCGACTACCTCAAAGCCCTGCTCCAGCACCTTTTCCAGGCAGGTGGCAGCGATATCCGGCGTTCCCATAAATACAACACGCATGTGTCATCCTCCAAATATTATTCTTCCGACATCAGTTCCTCTTCTGTCAGGAAGCGGTCCATCACCTGGGTATAGATGATGCCGTCCAGGTGATCCAGCTCATGGCAGAAGCACCGGGCGATCAGTTCTTCCCCTTCCGCTTCATACCAATCCCCGTAACGGTCCTGAGCCCGGACCTTGGCATAGTAAGGCCGCTTGACCAGGCCGTATTTACCGGGCACACTGAGGCAGCCCTCCGGGCCTTCTTGTTCACCGTCAGTTTCCAGCAATGTGGGGTTTACCAGCTCCAGGATGCCTTCCCCGGTATCCACAATCACCACCCGGCGCAAAATTCCTACCTGGGGTGCTGCCAGGCCCACACCGTTGGCTTCCTCTAATGTTTCTTTCATATCATCCAGAAGCTTATGCAGCTTCTTATCGAACTGGGTTACCGGCCTGCAGACCTTATGCAGGGCAGGCTCAGCGTCCGTTAAAATGTTCCGAAGTCCCATTATTTCTCTCCTTAGTCGTATCCGTTTATATCCGCAAAGGCGAAGATCCCCCGGTTTGCCTTATCCTGGGAGAACTGCCGCAGCAGGTGCGCCAGCAGCAGTCCCTTGGGCCTGTCCATGGCACAGCGCAGCGTAACGCGGTAACGGAAGTTATAGTTAATCTTTGGCACAACACAGGGCGCAGGTCCCAGCAGTGTAAAAGGTCCACTGTTGTAAGCCGGGTCATTCAGGCAGGCTTTCAGACTCTCCCGGAATTTCACCGCGCCACGGAGGACCGCTGCCTCGTCCAGTCCCGTAAAGGTAATTTGTACCAGATCCCCAAAGGGCGGTACACCTTGCAGCCTGCGCAGTCCGATCTCCAGTTCGTAAAAGCCCTCATAGTCCTGCTCCGCCGCCAGATTGATCACCTTATGCTCCGGCACCATGGTTTGTATCATGGCCCGTCCGGCGCTTTCGCCACGGCCCGCACGGCCTACCACCTGAGTCAGCATATTGAAGGTGGTTTCAGCGCTGCGGTAGCTGTCGGTATACAGGCTCAGATCCGCGTCCAGTACGCCCACCAGCGTCACATTGGGCAGATTCAAGCCCTTGGCTACCATCTGCGTACCCAGCAGGACCGGCACACGCTCTTCTTTAAAGTGGTTCAATATTTTTTCGTGGGTATTGACCGCACTGACCGTATCCGTATCCATACGGTCGATCCCAATATCCGGGATCATTTCCCGCAGCTCCTGCTGTACTTTCTGCGTGCCTGTTCCCACCCGTTTCCAGCTTCCGCCGCAGCTTGGGCAGCATGGGCTGACCTTTTCGGAGTAGCCGCAGTAGTGGCACATCAGCCGCTCATTTGCGCTGTGATAAGTCAGTCTTGCGCTGCACCGGGGGCATTCCGGGGTGCTGCGGCAATCCATGCATACCAGCGCCCGGCTGTTGCCACGGCGGTTTAGAAACAGGATCGTCTGATGCCCTGCGTCTTTCGTCTGGCGAATAGCATCCAAAAGCGGGTAACTTAAAGAAAGGTCGTTTCCTTCCCGCAATTCCTCCCGCATATCCACGATCTCAACCTGGGGCAGTGGCTTTCCGTTATACCGCTGGGCCAGGGTGTACAGCTTGTGATGGCCTTCCTTTGCATGGTACATAGTTTCTATGGATGGGGTAGCTGACCCCAGGAGCACCAGCGCATTTTCCCTTTGTCCCCGCCAGAGGGCCACTTCTCTGGCAGAGTAACGGGGTGTATTTTCGGATTTATAAGAATGCTCCTGTTCTTCATCCAGAATCATCAATCCCAGATTGACGCAGGGAGCAAAGACAGCGCTTCGGGTCCCTACAACCACCCGGGCTTCCCCAGAGCGAATGCGCTTCCACTGATCGTACCGTTCTCCGGCTGGCAGGCTGCTGTGCAGTACGGCCACAGTCTGGCCGAAATAGGCTGCTAAAAGGCCCAAAAGCTGCGGAGTCAGAGCGATCTCCGGTACCAGCAGCACAGCGCTTTTTCCCAGATCCAGACAGGATCGGATCAGCTTTAAATAAACTGCAGTCTTACCGGACCCGGTAACACCGTACAAAAGGGCCGTTCCCGGCTGCTGTGCGGAAAGCTGCCCATAAAGGCCCTGATATGCCCGCTCCTGCTCCTCATTCAGCGCCAGCGGACCATCCAACCGCACCGGTCTGATCTCCCGGCAGCGCAGCACATCCCGGACAGATAAGGTCACATAGCCCAATTTTGCCAGACGGTTTACCGTCGCTGCACCAGCACCGGTAAAATAGCACAGCTCCTTGACCGCTACGCTCCCTACCGTGCAGAGAGTCTGCAATACGGATCGCTGCATAGCGGCGGACTTGGGTCTGCTGTCGGCATAGGCCATAGCCTCCTCAGCAGAAACCGCCAGCTGAGCGATCTTCTCAGTTTTGTCGTTGGTTCGCCGCTGGTAGTCCGTTTTGGCTGTGATCCATTTCTTGCGGATCAAGTAATTGACGGCCTTACGGAACGCTTCTCCATCCGGCAGCACTTCTCTGAGCCTGTGTTCATCGGCCTCGCCGCCCAAATCCTGCAGCATACGCAAAAGCATTTGGGCATCGCTCTGCCGTACCGGAACATCCTGCCAGGATGTATCTTCTGTCAGGCTGTAGCTGCCTTTCATCTGAAACCACAGTCCTGCGGGAAGCATGGCACGGACGGCATCATAGAAGGTACAGAAATACCGCTCCCGTAAAAAGGCAGCCAACCGCAGCATCATTCCGTCCAGCAGCGGCGCTTCATCCAGAGAACGCTCTACTGCTTTCAAGTCCTCGCCATCACCTGGTTCTACGCTGAGCACAATGCCCTCCGTGGGTTTATTGCCCCTGCCAAAGGGAACCATGACCCGCATACCGGGAAGCAAAGCCTGTCCATAGGGGACACGGTAGGAATAGGGCTTATCAATGGCAAAGTTAGCCGCGGCAACGGCAATTTTTGCGATCATACAGCCCCTCTCCTCTCGTGTTTACGGTAATTTAGTTCTTATACTCTTCCTTAACAGAAGCGGTCAGCTTGCCTTCGGCAACCTCACGGATGGCCAGAGTAACAGGCTTATCTGTCAGCTCTTTCTGGAAAGCCTCGGCCTCTTCCGCAATCTGGCGGGCGCGGTGGGCTACCACATTAACCAGCAGATAACGGCTGTCCACATTCTTCAGCATATCAGCAACGGGGGGGTAAAGCATAGTAAGTTCCTCCAATAATCATTCATTCGCCGCATTGGCGATGATATTTAAAATTTCTTCCGCACAGGTTTCTACCTGATTGTTGGTTACTGTATAATCGTACCAGCCAACCTGGTCCATTTCCCATTTTGCCCGTTCCAGGCGAATCTCAATCTGGTCCTCAGAGGTATCGCCACGGCTGCGAAGCCTCCGCTCCAGCTCTTCACCGGAAGGGGGCAGAATAAAGATGAGTGTGGCGTCGGGCCGCTTGGCCTTTACATTCCGGGCACCTACCGGCTCGATATCCAAAATTACATGGCCCTTTTCCATCTTTTCCTCCAACTGGGCGATGGGTGTTCCATAGTAATTCTTTGCGTGGTTGTCGTATTCCAGGAACGCATCCTGGGCGATCAGTTCCTCGAACTGCTCCTTGGTGATAAAATAATAATGCACGCCGTCCTGCTCGCCGGGACGGGGCTGTCTTGTAGTGGCTGAGACAGAGAAGGAAAGATCCTCCCGGGCCGCCATTACTTTACTCAGTACGGTGCTTTTTCCGACACCGGAAGCACCAGAGATCACAAACAGCTTACCCATTTACTGTTCTCCTTCCTCCGTTTCCTGCCCTGCCCAACGGGCAGAGAGGGTCTCTGTGGTCATAGCCGACAGGATCACATGATCTGTATCCATCAGGATCACGGACCGGGTTTTTCGTCCATATGAAGCATCGATCAGCATTCCCCGGTCTTTCGCTTCCTGCATGACACGCTTGATAGGTGCAGAATCCGGGTCCATAATTGCCAGAACCCGTCGGGCAGCAACCATGCTGCCAAATCCAATATTGATCAGTGTCATAACAGCCTCTTACTCAATGTTCTGGGTCTGTTCCCGGATTTTCTCCAGTTCAGCCTTAATATCCACCACGATCCGGGCAAGACGCACATCGGTACATTTGGAGCCAATGGTGTTGGCCTCCCGGTTCATCTCCTGCAGCAGGAAGTCCAGCTTCCGTCCAATAGCACCACCGCCGGTGAGCATGGAATTCATCTGCTCCAGGTGGCTGCGCAGGCGTACCGTTTCTTCATCCACTGCCACCTTGTCCGCAAAGATCGCTGCCTCTGTCAAAATACGGCTTTCGTCGATGGCGGTATTCTCCAGCACTTCCCGGAGCTTGTTTTCCAGCCGGGCACGGTAGTCAACGACCGTCTGGGCATTGCCTGCCTCCACCTGAGAAACCAGTTCCAGAATGGTCTGGCCACGGCTGCGCAGATCGTTGTCTAATGCCTGTCCCTCGGCAGAGCGCATGGCATCATAGCCTGCCAGCGCCTTGGCAACTACCTGCAGCAGGTCGCCGCGAAGGGCATCCTCGTCTACCTCCTGCTTTTCCACCGAGAACACCTCGGGCAGGCGGGATACGGTGGAAACACTGATATCATCCTTAACACCAAATTCCGTTACCATCTGCCGCATAGCAGCCAGATAGCCTTCCAGAACGGCCTTGTTCAAGGAAACCGCCACATCGGCTTCTGCTTCGGAGCGCATGGAAATGAATACATCCACCTTACCTCTGGAAACAGAAGCCTTCACTGCCTGCTTTACCGCTTCCTCCGCAAAGGACAGCATCCTGGGCAGCCGGACAGAGCAGTCCAGATACCGGTTGTTTACGGAGCGCAGCTCCA
This sequence comes from Faecousia sp., assembly GCA_045611945.1. Taxonomy (GTDB): domain Bacteria; phylum Bacillota; class Clostridia; order Oscillospirales; family Oscillospiraceae; genus Faecousia. The sequence continues at coordinate 10,868 of JAZKYA010000109.1, forward strand.
CCGTAAATTCTCTGCCGTTTACCGTTTCCACAGCACGGCCATAGCCGGTCATACTTTTGATCAACTTGATTATCTCCTTTTCAGAATCCGCGCAGGTCTGAGTGCGCGTATCCCGTAATTGTGTATACCGTTTGTTTCTTTTTGGCTGTCAGCCGGTCATACAGGACCGACAGGACGATGCCCAGTCCAAAGGCAGCACTCCCGGTCAGCGGACCTTTTCCCCACAGCAGGCTTCCTGCCGGATATCCCAGGAAGAACAGCACCAGCGGCAGCAGGTACAGCACCGCCGCTGCTGTCAGTACAGGGCCGGTCCGGGCTTCGATCACCACCAAATCCCCAGGTCGCGCGCCAATGGGGTTTTGGGCCACCAGCGTCAACGACTCCTGGGCAGCGCCGCAGCCGGAACACTTATGGCAGTCTCCGGAACAGGCGCTTTGCCGGACATGGATGACCTGGGCGGTACCGTCTTTAAATAATTTCTGTACCCGTACGGTCTGGGTCATTTGTTGTTACCATTTTCATCGGTTTCAGTCAAGGTTGCGGAAACCGTATAAGTACCCATTGTACCAACGCTTCGGAATCCATCACCCATGACGATATTTACCTTAAAAGTAGAGGTCCCTGCTTCAGCATTTGCAAAATCAACTGTTGCGGAAACATTCGCCGCGGTCATTTTTTTGACAAGCGCCTTCGGTCCCCGTATATTCACTGTCAGTTCTTCGGTAATAAACTCGACCTCCATGCCCTCCGGCAAATTCAACGCCGCGAAGTCCGTAATTACGATGCTGGTCGTAGTCAGTTCCGGGAATTCCACAGTCACCTTGGCGCTTGTCTTCCCGGAGAGATTTTCCAAACCGTCGGGCAGCTTGATTTCGAAATCCATTTCGGAGTCCTTTGTCAGTTCTCCAAGATTGATCGTTCCCAGGTTGATCTCATCGATATCCTTCAGTGCCGTTTCATTACCTGCCACCTTGATGACTGCAGGATCAATATTGATCTCGCTGGTCGCTTTTGTAGCGCCGCCACCGTCAATTACAGTTGTTGTCAGCTTGATTTCCTTCACGCGCTTGATATACAATGTGAGACTGACCTCCGCGATGTTGGCTTCTACCATCTTGGCATCCACCGGCTCGTCCTGGGCATTACAGAGGGTAAAGCGGTAGGATTCGATGAAGGATTCGCTCTTATCCTGCAAATTCACCAGTATCCTGGCCTGGGTGATCTGATCAACCGCGGAGGCAGGGCCTGTGATCCTTACAAAGGGATTATCCAATTCCGCCTTTTCCTTGTCAGCGATATAATCCTTTTTGACGCTGCCTTCATAAACCACATTGACTGGAACCTCCTTGGTGATACGCCGTTCCACTTCCACCCTAACCATGCTGGGGTATTGGCTTTGGACTGTAAACGCATTACCGGGAATATCACCGGGGTAGTACACATTGTAGCTCACACTATGGATTCCCGGTTCACCGATCTTGGACAGATCCGCAATGATCGTAATATTGGAGCTGTCCAGCTTGTTCAGTTCCCGGCGGTTGCCGTAGAGGGTGAGGGTAACCTCCGGTTTTTCTTCCGATACGACCATCAGATTCCGTTCTTCCAGCATTGCTTCACCCTGATACGAAACGGCGACACCGGAGAAGGTGCCTTCCCGCTCAGAGCTGACAAATGTGATCACATAAGCCCACAAGCCAAAAGCGATCACGACAGACAGCAGTAAGGGAAAAATTTTACTTTTGAACATCACCGTTGTCCCCCTTTCCCTTCTTGTTCAGCTTCTGGCGCAGCATCACTACCAGATTTTCTTCATTTGTGTCACTGTCACGGCACAGCTCATTGCGCAGAAGCCTTTGCAGCGTCTGCGGCGCCAGATACCGCTTCAGCATGCCGCCCACCGCCACAGAAATGGCACCGGTTTCCTCCGAAACGATCACGACAACAGCATCTGAAACCTCGCTCATGCCAACACCTGCCCTATGCCGGGTACCCAGGTCCGCGCTGAGGCGGTTACTGTCAGACAGGGGCAGCACACAGCCAGCCGCCGCCACACGGCCCTGGCGGATGATCATAGCACCGTCATGTAAAGAAGCCAGAGGGAAGAAAATATTCCGAATCAACTGCTCCGACACCTGACCGTCGATCACAGTACCCGTCTTCATATATTCTTCCAGGTGGCTGTCACGCTCAAATACGATCAGCGCGCCGACCCTGGCTTTACTCATTGCCTCGCAGGCCATGACCGCCTGGTCAATGACCGGGTCCATTTCCTGCTGTTCCCGCTGAACGCCGAAAAGCTTCTTCAGCCGCATATTGCTCAAATGGTCCAGCATCCGCCGCAGCTCCGGCTGGAAGAGGATCACAATGGCGATCAATCCAACCGCCAGAAGCTGATCGATGAGGAAGTTCATCGTATGCAGCTTCAGTGCCTCCGTGACCCAGGAACACACCAGTACCGCGATGATCACTCTTGCGATCCGCCCTGTGCCGGTGGTGCGCACCATGGGGATCAGCTTATACACCAGAAACGCCACCAAAACGATATCCAGATAATCTGACCACTGCATTTTTCCCAGAGACTGGAACATTTCTTGTATCTGAGTCATATACGCGTCTACCCCTTTTCTGTGTCATTATGGCTGTATTTCCGGTCAAGCCGTATAGCCGCCCTATTATCTGTATTATTATAGCGGATCGGGCCTGGGATGGCAATAGGAAATCGATATTTTTTATGATTTGATTTTCAATTTTTGCGCTGCCCGGAGAAACCGGTCCGTCTGCCAAGGAGCAGCGTCATGGCCAAAACTGACCCGGATGGTACCGGTTTCCAGCGTACCGGCGCTTTCATGGGCCAGCGGCGCGCAGTGCAGTCCTGCCCGGACCGCGATCCCCATTCGGGCCAGCCGATCGGCTGCCTCCTCGCAGTCTCCATCCGGCACAAAGGATACCGCCCCACCCTGGCTGTCGCCGGAAAACACCCGGAAGCCTATCTTTCTCAATCCTGCGGCGCACCGTTTTGCCTGGTAAGCCTCTGCCCTGCCGATCCTTTCCACGCCTGTTTGCAGCAGGTGTTCCAGGCCCGCATGCAAACCCCAGATCCCAGGCACATTGACCGTCCCCGGCTCTCCCCGTTCCGGAAGTTCTTCCGGCATTTCCTGTAAAATGGACAGATTCCCCGTACCGCCCCAGATCAGCGGTTCAATGTTTCTGCCGCAAAGCAGCAGCCCCGTCCCCTGAGGGCCCAACAGCCCCTTGTGGCCGGGCATGGCAATAAAATCCGCCCCCAGCGCTCCCAGTTTTACCGGGTGGGATCCCGCTGACTGGGCCGCGTCGATGATAAACGGCACCCCATGCTGCCTGCAAAGGGCGCTGATGTGCTCTACGGGCAGGATATACCCAAACACATTGGACGCGTGGGTAAAGACCGCCGCGTCAGCGCCGCCCCGTAATGCCTTCTCGAAGGCATCCAGGGTATCCGCAGGATCGAACAGCCTGCGCCCGGCGATGTCCACCTTTGCGCCTAAAGCATGCAGCGGCCGGGTAACCGCATTGTGTTCGAAACCGGAGATCACCACACGGCTTCCCGGCTTTACCAATGTGCGGATGGCAATATTGAGTCCATGGGTGCAGTTGGCGGTAAATACCACCTGCTCCGGTTTGCAGTCAAACAGTTCCCCTGCCAGCTCCCTGCACCGGAACACACGCCGGGTGGCTTCCATAGCCGCCCGATAGCCGCCCCTGCCGGGATTGGCGCAGCGCTCCATGGCCTCCAGTACAGCCCTTTTTACCTGGGGTGGCTTGTGAAAGGATGTTGCGCCGTTGTCCAGGTAGATCACAGGGATACCTCCCGCAGATCGCCGTCCTCTGACTGCATATAGATCTTTCGCATAGGCACCTGCTTTTGCCGCAGCAGCGCCACCGCCTGGGACACATCCTGCATATTTAGACGCAGGCAGTAGCCGCAGCCCTGGGCCTCCATCCACCGGGGCGTACGCTGCAGCGTACAGCCGATCCCCGCCTTCTGTAAAACGCTCTCCCCACGCTGGGCGAAGGTGACAGAGCGAAAAGTCACAAAATAGTTCTTCATACAGCAAAACCTCCCGGGTCAGCCTATGCCCGGGAGGTCGAAATTGTTCGTATTTTATAAGGATTCTTCCAACAGGCAAACCGCATGGCAGGCCATGCCCTCACCGCTGCCGGTGAAGCCTAGGTGTTCTTCCGTAGTGGCCTTCAAATTGACCCGGCCCACATCGATTCCCAGATCCTGCGCAATGTTCTCTATCATCTGAGGAATATACGGCTTCAGCTTTGGCCCTTGAGCGATCATGGTCACATCAATGTTACTGATCCGGCAGCCGGCCCCGTCCAGCTTTGCCTTGACGGCCCGCAGCAGCACCCGGGAATCGGCTCCCTTGTAGCGCATATCTGTATCGGGAAAATGATAACCAATGTCTCGCAGTCCCGCAGCGCCAAGCAGTGCGTCCATCACCGCATGGAGCAGCACATCCGCATCGGAATGGCCCAATAGTCCCACTGTATGGGGAATCTCCACGCCGCCAATGATCAGCTTTCTTCCTTCCGCCAGGCGGTGAACATCATATCCGTGTCCGATCCTCATGCCATTTCCTCCAAGAGCATTTTTGCCACTGCCAGATCCATGGGTGTGGTAACTTTCAGATTCCGTTCGTCACCCTCCACGATCTTTACGGACATGCCAATCCGTTCCACGGCAGAGCAATCGTCCGTGATCTGCGCACCCGCATCCTTTGCCTTTTTCAGTGCGCCCCGCAGAAGCGCCATATCAAACACCTGAGGTGTTTGTACCGCAAACAGCGTCTTTCTGTCAGGTGTCTCTTTAACGATACCGCCCCGGACAGCCTTAATGGTATCCTTTACCGGAATTGCCGGCGCTGCCGCGCCATAGGTATTGGCCGCCCGTACAGTACGGTCAATGACCTGCCAGGTGACCAGCGGCCGGGCGCCGTCATGGATAGCTGCCAGCTTGACCTTATCCGAAAGGGCATTAAGACCCGCGCTGACAGACTCCGGGCGGCTGCTGCCCCCTGCTACCACGGCTTTTACCTTATCGATCCCGGCGCACGCATGTCTAATCGGTACGATCAAGTCCTGACGGGTGACCACCACGATCTCCTTGACCGCGTCACAATTCTGGAAGGCACGAACGGAACGCATCACCATCGGTTCTCCGTCCAAAGGCGCCATCACCTTATCAATGCCACCCATGCGGGACGCTGTCCCGGCTGCCACGATCACCGCGCCGCAGTATTTCAGCTTCAAAAGCTTCCGGCCATGCCGGGTCAGATCAGAAATATCCATACTCAAAGCTCCATAATCAGTTTCTTGAAAAACTCGCCCCGGACCATAAAGTTCTTGAACTGGTCAAAGGCCGGGCTGGCAGGGCTCATCAGCACCACATCGCCCGCCTGGGCCGCTGCCGCCGCGCTGTGTACAGCATGCTCAAAATTCTCACACATCACGGTCTGAGGCATTTGTTCTCCGCAGGCTGCCACCGCCTCGTAAATCTGCCGGGCCGTATCGCCGTTTAAATATAGCTTGCTTACATGCTTGCAGATTTCCGGGCCAAGGGTATCATAGGGAACTTTCTTATCATAACCGCCGGCAATCAAGATTACCCTCTGCGAGAAGCTTTTCAGGCCGGCAATGGTCCGGCTGGGAGAGGAAGCGATGGAGTCGTTATAAAACCGGACGCCGTCCTTCACCCGAACCAACTCGATACGGTGTTCCACACCGCCGAAGGTCTTTGCCACCTGACGGATCACTTCATCACTTACCAGGCCATCCACAGCCAGGATTGCGGCCATGTAATTTTCAATGTTATGGTCGCCGGGAATCAGAATATCCTTCGTTTCCAATACCGGCGCGCCGCCACGGTAAATGATGCCGTTATCCTCCCACACACCGTTGGTCTTTTGTCTGCGGGAGAATTTCCGGGTCACACCCAGACCCATGAAGGCATCGGTAATGACATTATCTCCATTCAGAATCAGTACATCTTCAGCTTTCTGGAAGCGGAAGATATTGGTCTTGGCGAATATATACTCCTCCATATCCTTATGTACATCCAGGTGGTTGGGGGCCAGATTGGTGATCACCGCCACGGAGGGGCTTCTGCGCATATCCATAAGCTGGAAGGAGCTCAGCTCCACTACAGCCAAATCTGCCTGTTTCATCTGGGGACACAGGGGCAGCAGGGGCGTACCGATATTGCCGCCCAGCCACACGGTCTTGCCCGCGGCCTTCAGCATTTCAGAAATCAATGTGGTAGTGGTAGTCTTACCGTCAGAACCGGTAACCGCCAGGATCTTACAGGGACAGACCTCAAAGAACACTTCCATCTCGCTGGTAATCTCAGCGCCCCTTTCACGAAGCGCTGCCAACGCCGGGATGTTGGGATGCATGCCCGGGGTGCGGAACACCAAGTCAGCCTGCAGCCCATCCAAATACGATTCACCTACACTGAGCCTGCAGCCCAGCTTCTCCAGCTCCAATACCTCGGCGTCCAGCTTTTCCCTGGGTGTCCGGTCGCAGCCTGCGACGGTGCAGCCAAATTCCAGTAACAGCCTTACCAGAGGACGGTTGCTGACACCCAGGCCCAGCACTGCGATTTTCTTGTCTTTTATGCTGTTAAAATACGATTCAAATGCAGTTTTCATAAATTACCACCATGCTTATTGATAGGAATGACCGTTCTTTCCATATCCATAGTATACCCTGCCGGGAAAGAATTTGCAAGGACATTTGACATTCCGCTTCCTTTGGGTTACAATATTTCCGCGACCGGGTCGGACAGCCGCGCGCGGATGCTGAAAAGCACCGTGTGAGGAAAGTCCGGGCTCCACAGGGCAAGGATAACAGGTAACGCCTGCCGAGGGTGACCTCAGGACAAGTGCAACAGAGAGATGTAGCCGGTTTTCCGGTCATAGTGAAAAAGTGCGGTAAGAGCGCACTCGCCTCATGGAGACATTGGGGTGCTGTAAACTCTATCCGGAGCAACGCCGTGGAGAAGCGCATAAGTTGGCCCGACTGCTTCGAGGAGGCGGCTGGAACCCGGGAGCGATCCCGGGTCTAGATAGATGGCTGTCAAGACAGAACCCGGCTTATAGACCCGTGTCGCGCAAAAGCACCGCTTTTCAGCGGTGCTTTTGCATTACACTTCTTTTTGCGACTCAGGCTGGACTGCCTGGGCAAGGCCGGCAACATCCGACACCGGCAGACTGAACACAATGCCCTGAGCCTTCTGGGCCATGCCCATTTCCTTATAGAGGGCGTTCAGCACCTGATCCCGGATGTCCTTCTCCACCACCATCATCAGAATTTCCTTTTCCGCGTGGATGGTGATACCAAAGAACGCGGCAGCCTCCTCCCGGGCTACGCCACGGGCATTAAGGATCGTACCTCCCCGGACTCCCTGGGCCCGGGCTACATCCATCGCCTCGTCCGCATAGCCGGAATTTACGATGGCAAAGATTACCTCATGGTTATTGGTCGTCATGGTCACTCCCCCTTTTTCAGTCGGTTATTGCTCAGGAATTGGTAGTTATTCACGCCGATCACACTGCTCAGTGGCACTGTAAAGGCAATACCTTTTCCGTTCTTAATAGTTCTGAATTTGTTTTCCAGGCACTTCATGATCTCATCGGTCTTATCTTCCCGGATGACACTGACTAAAACCGCCTTGTGGATATTCAAGCCCAGCATATCATGCAAACCGGATTTTGCCGTACCCAGACCGCTGGTGGCCATCTGGCAGTTCACCTCAAACTGGCTCAGCACATCCAGGTAGAATTCGGCCTTGGGTCTGTCCACCACCGTAAACAGGAGCTTGAGCTTCTTAATTGCCGACTCATTGACTGTATTCGCCATAGCTTTCCCTCCTGTTACATAAAGTTGATGATCTGCTGATCGTCAGCATCCAGAATCCGCCTCATGGCCCGGTGTTCCTTCACACGGCTTCCCATAATGGCTTTAAAGCCCAGAAGCTGAATGGTGATCAGCGGAGTCATGGCTACCAGCGCTACAACGCCAAAGGCATCCCGCAGCACCGCCTCCGGACCCTGGATGCTGACGCATACGCCGATAGCAAAGGGCAGAATAAAGCCGGAAGTCATAGGGCCGCTGGCAACACCGCCGGAGTCGAAGGCCACCGCAGTGTACATAGGCGGTACAAACAGTGACAGGGCCAGCGACAGAAAATAGCCGGGAATGATGTAATACACGATGGAAAAATCGAAAATAATACGGATGACCGACAGCGCAATGGATGCGCCCACACCGATGCACAGGCCCATCAGCATGGATTTTTTCGTAATATAGCCGCCGGTTACATCCTCCACCTGCCCGTTCAGTACATGGATGGCAGGCTCTGCCAGCACAACCAGCACGCCCATTGCAAGACCCAGCAGTACCAATAACGGCTTGCTGGCCTGGGCTATTTCATAACCCAGCTTATAACCAATGGGCATAAATCCCACATTCACACCGGTAAGGAAAATCACAAGACCTACATATGTAAAGATAACGCCCAGACCGATCTTCAGCAGGCGCTTTCTGGGCAGACGCAGAAACGCGATCTGACAGATGATAAAGAATACCACGATCAGTCCCAGCGCAATCGCCACTTCCCTGGCGGTATGTGCTGCAGCATGCAGGAAGCTGCCCAGAATATCACTGCTGACTGTGTAATCCGGCACTGCGTAAGTGAGGTCATTGCGGGCAAAAATACCCAATACCAGTACCGCCAGAATTGGGCCGATGGAGCATAAAGCCACCAAGCCAAAGCTGTTTTCCTGGGAATGCTTATCTCCCAAAACACTGGAAATACCAACACCCAGCGCCATGATAAACGGCACCGTGATCGGACCGGTGGTCACACCACCGGAATCGAAGGCCATGGGCAGCAGGTCCATATTTTCGTTGACCGCCAGCAGCAGCGCCAGAGCGAACAGCAGCATATAAAACAGCATCAGAATATTCGACAGTGTCTTGCGAAACACAATGCGCAGCACCGATACCAGCAGGAAAGTTCCCACGCCAATGCCCACTGTATAGACCAGCAGTGTGCCGTTCATAACGGTTTTTACCTGGTTTGCAAGCACCTGCAGATCCGGCTCCGCAATGGTGATCAGCATGCCCAGCACAAAACAGACGATCAGCAATAGGCCCAGCTTTCTCTGCCGGGACAGGCCAGCGCCCACATGGGTACCCATGGGCGTCATAGCCAGATCCGCGCCCAGATTGAATAAGCCGATGCCCGAAATCAGCAATACCGCGCCAACGGTAAAGGAGATCAGCTCCGCCTGCGTAAAATCGAACCACGGGAGCAGAGCGATAATATATACAATGGCGGTTATGGGCAGGGCGGAAATCAGGGCTTCCAGAATCTTGGACTTCAGTTCCTTCAATTCCATCACCTCATATATACATTCTTTTGTAATTATAGCAGAAAAAGCGCCGATTGCCAATGAATAAAAAATGAATAATTTTACACCTTCTCTTCTTTGCCGTTTCTTAACCATCCACAGTCCTTATACCAGCGCGCAAAAAAGCCCCGGCCAGAAGGCCGGGGCTTGCTATTTAGCTTGTTTTGAGAATCTAAGATTAATCGGTTCTATAATAAATGTTGGGGTCAGGCGATGAGCCTGACCCCATTGTTATAAATAATAGTTGAGCATAGAGACAAAAATCCTTTACAATGAATGTACCCCTACAACCACGAAAAGGAGGTCTCTATGCTCGTGAAAGATTATACCGCAGAATTTCTCAATTTGGAAGATGTAATCATCACAAATGTTGAAAACATTTCAGATCAGCTTCATATCTCAATCGAATTGCCCCGCAGAAAGCACTTGTGTCCCTGCTGTGGTGCGGTGACAGATCGTGTGCACGACTACCGGATACAGGTTATCAAAGATGTTCCATTGGCCAGAAACACCTTCCTGCACCTGCGCAAGCGTCGTTACCGCTGCGAATGCGGCAAGCGATTCTTCGAGAGGAACACCTTCCTGCCCCGCTACTATAGAGTTACAAGCCGCCTTGTAGCAGAGATTATATTTGCCTTTAAGAAGGTTATATCTGCCAAAGAAATTGGTTGCCGTTTCAATGTCTCCGGTATGACAGCTATGCGGTATTTCCGACACTACAACCACAAGCCTACAGCACTTCCCGAAGTGATTTCTCTGGATGAATTCAAGGGCAATTCTGGTGGTCAGAAGTACAATAGTATCGTTGCAGACCCCTCCGGAAGGAAGGTTTTAGACGTTCTTCCAGACCGTTACGAGAATAATTTAGTAAAGTATTTCTCACAATTCGAGTCAAAAAGCAATGTGAAATACTTTGTTTGTGATATGAATCCGCACTTTCGGCAGGTTGCAAAGATATGCTTCCCTCAGGCTACTATCGTTGCAGACAAATACCATGTAATTCGGCAAGCTTACTGGGCCATGGAACGGGTAAGAAAAAACGAACAGAATAAACTACCGAAACGACATAGAAAGTATTTCAAGAAATCCAGACATTTACTCATGAAACCTATGGAGAAACTAACAGATGAAGAGATGTATCAGCTGGCATTGATGTTCGAAATCGCACCCAGACTGGCAGATGCCTACCGCATTAAGAACGAGTTCCTTTCTGTGATCCACAGCAAATCTGCTGCAGAGGGCAAGAGATCCCTTGCAGACTGGCTGCTGTCCGTAGAAGTTATGGATCTACCGGAGTTCCACGACTGTACCAAGGCTTTCCACAACTGGTTTAATGAGATTATTAATTCATTGGAAGTACCATGGACGAATGGCTTTATCGAGGGTTGTAACAACAAAATCAAAGTTCTTAAACGTACCTGCTACGGTATGCGAAACTTTAATAATTTCAGAAAACGAATCTTATTCTGCAATACATAAAAATCGTGCCGGAGCATAAGCTCCGACACGATCTATGAATTCTTCTATTTTGGCTCTACCCCAACTATTGACATAGAACCTCCTTAAAACGGGGAGCGGATTTGTTATTGGGTGTCTATCAGTCGCCCGTGGACGGCAGGTTGCCGCCGCTGCTTTTTCCCGCACAAAAACACATCATAAGGTCCTTTAACAGACACAGAACCGTCCTCCATCAGACTTATGCGTCAATTTGACAAATCATTTATCGTATGTATAATAGTACTCAGGCAAAGGTTTTTGCCAATCACTGCCTGCGACTTCGTCAGAATTTAAAGGCAAATACATTGAAGTTCGTTTTTGTTTCTTTTCAAGGAGAAAATCTTATGAAAAAATGTTTTATTATTCTCTTAAAAATGTCTATCAGTTTCGTTTTGGCGGCGGCAATACT
>JAZKYA010000110.1:0-37216 GCA_045611945.1 Faecousia sp.
CGGATGAGGGGTGAAAAAGCTTGCTTCGCAAGGCTTTTTGACTTACTGCACAACTCGCTCCCTACCGTACCATCTGTACGCCGACGGGAGCGAGTTGTTTGTCTTAACGGCTCCTTTGACCTCTGGCAGTCTGTCAAAAAACAAGTTTTTTTGACAGACTGAACAGACCTGCCCAATCCTGGGCGGGCCTGTTGCTTTGTTTTCTATAGCTGTCTGATGCCACTTTATTTGCTGCAGGCGGCATCTTTACGATGCCAGTTCAAATTGGAAATCACGATGCCCGCACTGATCAGCACAAATGCCAACAGGTACTGCAGCTTCCAGATATTTTCTCCCAGAATGACTGCGCCAAAAATGCAGGCAAATACCGGTTCCGCAAATTTAATGATGAACAGCTTGGAAAGCTCTCCATCCTTTACGATTCCATACCAGATGCAATAGCTGACAATAGATGCGGCGCAGGTATAGACCATGACCCAAAGAGAAGCATCTTTCCCAAAGGATACTGTTCCACCCATGAGCCATCCCGCTGCCAGCAGCACAACGCCCCCAAAGAGCTGCAAAAGTCCCGTAGCTGTCATGGGCGAAACCGTTGCAAATACCTTTTTGCCTATTACATTTGAAATGACAGTACAGAAGGAAGCGCCCAGGATTAGCACATCACCGATGGCAAAGGTGAACCCTTTCGCAGTCATGTTCAGCGCCATAATTCCCAGAAATCCCACCAAGGCCGCAAGGATCTTTGGCAGAGTCGGTTTGTCCTCTTTCACAAAGACAAAGGAAAAGCAAACATAAATCAGCGCGCCCACCTGCTTGACCAATGCTGTTTTGGAGCTGTCCGTCATTTCCAGGCCAATATAGGTAAAGCCATAATGCAATACGATGGCAAACAGGCCTGCCAGCAGGATCTGGGGCCAGCACTTCCAGGCGGCTCGATAGCTGCTTTTATCCCGGATCGCCGAAAAAACGGAGATCACTCCACCGCAAATGACAAAACGGATTCCCGCAAACAGAAGAATATCTGCCGTGGTTTCTACATGGTACGCAGAGAATCCCAACTTGACCATGGTGAACAGGGAACCCCAGAGGATCATGGTCAAAAGCGCTAAAATAGTAGTTTTATTCTTTTTTATCGCAAACACACAAGACAACCTTTCCAATATTTTCACTGCGTTCCAGAATGGCATGGGCATCTTCCGCCTGGGCCATGGGCAGTACCCGATAGATGGAGGGCTTGATGGACCCATCCTCAATTTTGGGCCACACCTTCTTCACCAGCTCAGACAGAATGTATGCCTTAAATTCGGGAGTGCGGTTTCGCAGCATACTGCCAACCAGGTGCAAGCCCTTGGTCAGCAGGGGACGGAGCTGTACGGTGGTTTCGATTCCCGCAAGGGTCGATATCACGATCCAATAGCCGCCTCTTGCCATATAAGGCAGGCTTTTGCCTAGGGTTTCACCGGAGAGGCAGTCCATAGATACGCTGACGGGAGTTCCGTTTTCTTCCTCCGCCTTCAGAATTTCCTCCACGCACTGGGTTCTGGAATTGATAATCACATCCGCGCCCAGGGGCTTGATTCTCTCCGCAATCTCATCGGACAGCACCGAGGTGATTACCCGGGCGCCAAATGCCTTTGCCATGGGAATGGCCACGGAGGCAAGGCCGCTGGCACCTGCGGGGATAAAGGCCGTCTGCCCCGATTCCAGGTGTCCTTCAATAAACAGATTGAGGAAGGATGTGGCGTAGGCCTCCGGCAGGGCAGATGCTTCCGCCATCGAAAGGCCTTTGGGAACAGGCATCAGCATATCATATTTGACCGCCGCATATTCGGCATAGCCGCCGCCGCCCAGCAGGGCGCAGACCCGGTCGCCGGTCTGCCAACCGGTCACATCTTTACCCACAGCTTCGATCACGCCCGCAATTTCCAGGCCCATCCACTCCGGGCATCCCGCAGGTGACGGATACTTACCCTGCCGCTGCAGCAGATCCGCCCGGTTAAGGGCGGCTGCATAGATTTTCACCAAAACCTCGTCATCCCGGATAAGGGGATCGGCAACATCGGACCAAACAAGGTCTTTGTTTTCATTTACAAGCATTGCTTTCATATTTGTTTTCCTCACAAATTATGCTCTTTCAGATATTCATCCATGCGAAGTCCAACCTCAGTATCAACGGAGATATAATCTTTGGGAATATTCCCAATTTCCAACCTTAATCCGTCGTACATCGGCATTAGTTCCTCTTGCGTCAATCCGGTCAATGCAAGCACTTTGGAATTGTCTGTGATTCGTCTGAAAAGTCTGGCATATTCAAGCTGCCACCGCACATGAATATTTCCCTCGGGGCTAAGAATCTTCAGATAATCCTCCTTGTCTACCCATACCGCTTCAAGTCCTACGAGATTGTGATAGTATTCCGCGATTTCTTCCCAAGTTCTGTGTTCAGCGGAGCATACATTATAGGCTTCCCGCTTGGCATCTTCCTTGAAAAGAATGCCTGCAATCATTTTTGCAACATCACCGCCCCAACCGAGCGTTACGGGCTTTTCCTTCGCCTGAATGGGGAGAACCACTTTTTTACCTTGCAGCGCGCGTCCAACGCCGTCCCTGAATTCAAGTGTAACGAGCTGGAGCCGCATGGTGGAAAATGTTGTCGCCGGACGGACCACTGTCCAGTTGTTATAGGAAGAAGCTTTCAGCAGATCCTCATCCTGTGCTTTGTATATGCAATAATCGTGAGAAGCCTTCAGAACCTCGTCCTCGGAAGTATCCCAAAGGCGAGGAGAGGTCTCTTTGACCGGTACCTCTTTGTCGTCATAAACACGGCAGGAGGAAAGGAAAATATAGTGATCCGTGTTGTCTAAAAACAGCTCGTAATAATCCGAAAAACTGTAGCGTCCGTAATCCATGAAATTAACAATGCCATGAAATTTTTCCTTCAAGAGGCCTTCGAGAAAATCCTTATCAAAGGCATTGCCCTGAATATAAGTGGCGTTTTCCTTCCATGGAGCGGATTCTTCCCTGCCCACGCCTGTGACATCATAGCCTAATTTTATAAGCTCTGGAACAAGATATCTTCCCATAGCGCCCGTTGCGCCTAAAACCAATACTTTTTTCATCATTGTAATCTTTTCCTTAATGTTTATAAACAATTTGTCCGTCAGCTACCGTCAAAACGCACCGGTAGCCACTTTTGCTTTCTATGTGATGGCCCGCCTGGTCTGTAATGGAAAAGCCTTCGTCCGTGTCCGCAAATACGGCAATATCCGCAGTGCCGCCCTCTGTCAGACAGCCCCATGCGTCTGCCTTTCCAAGAACCCTGGCCGGTGTTTGTGTCACAGCCCGAAAAATATCCGTTTCCCCCATGCCAAGGTGCTTAGCTATATTCATGCACATGGTCATGCCGTAACGGCCGCCGCACATATAGGCACTGTACTGGGTAATATCCGTGCTGATGGTGTCGGGCAGGACACCTGCCTCTATGGCTTTGCGAAACACAGAAAAGTCCGTATGTACATTCCCGGCAAAGCCCGTGTCGATGACGACCCCCCGCTTCTGGGCTGCCTGCATGCTGGCAAACCCATCCTCAGCGGCGTTGTGTACGCCCCCATGAAAAGCGTGGGTCAGAATATCTCCTTCATTCAAAGTGCTGAGAATTTCTGGCATGGGCACCGGGGAGTGGGAACAGTGTACCATTACCGGCAGCCCCCGTTCCTTGGCAAAGGCGCATATCTGCGCCAACGGCCTGACATCAGACATCTCAGATACCGTGGTGTCAAAATACACTTTTACGCCGGCTGCCCGGTGGCCAAAGCCTGCCACGGCCTTTTCCAGGTTTGTCAGATCCGGCTGGTTATTATGGATATTTGCCGCTGCGAACACCACATTTTTCAGCATCATGGAATCCAGCAGCACCTGCTCGCAGTAGGTTCTTCCTGCTTCTGCCGCAGCGGTGACCCCAAAAGGAAAACAGCCCATTTCCGGTTGGATTCCCAATGTATCCGTGGGGCGGATCCGCGTGTGAACATGAAGATCCACCAGGCCCGCGGATACGGTTTTTCCTGCCGCATCATACACATATGTGGCATCTCCGCAGACCTGAGGCCCAATTTTGACGATCTTCTTACCGCAGGTCAGAATGTCCGCAAAACAGAAGCGGTCTCCATCCCAAATACGGCCGTTCTTAATCAATATTTTTACCATGGGAACGCACACCTCCAACGGGGAAACAAAGATACGGACAAGTGCTTTTTCGTATGCGGGCACAGCGGGGTTGCTGCCCGCAAGGCCGCGCCAGCACAGCCTGCATGCTCCATAATTGAATCCGGTTCACCAAGCGGATGAACGGTAAGATCAAAGACATGGATACCAAGAATGTATATACCACCGCCACCAGAGTTTTGCAACCATTTTTTGTAATTTATGGAGCGGAAGGCGTCCGTTTCAGCATTTATGAGATATATCCCGCCAATCAAAGACCGTACCCATAGGGAATGCGGGATCGTCACAAAGCTGGTTGAATATCTCCGGTGCCTCTTCGGGCGATACCACACGGGACACGATAGGGGCCACTTGGATACGGCCTGAACCGATCATGTCCAGAATGGCGGTGCAATCGTCATGGTGAGTCCAATGATGGGGATAGGATTCCATCTTGGGCCGCACCAAATTGTGGGCACCGATGAGCTTTACACCGGGGCAGTGGACCCGCTGGTAATAGTCCACCGGGCAATCGGAAACACGGGTGCACCCCAACAGGGAAATTCTTCCCATATAGGATGCGCACTCCAGTGCCTGCTTCATGGCTGCCGATACGCCCGTGACTTCCACGGTGGCACGAACCCCCTTTCCTTTGGTAACTGCCTTGACCTTCTGGACGAAATCGGGGTCGGAGGGGTCAAAGGCGTAGTCCGCGCCCAGCTTCAGGGCCAGTTCCCGGCGGGCCGGATTCAAATCAGCGGCGATCAGGGGGTAGGCACCGCTGAGCCGGCAGAACTGAACGGAGAAAATGCCCAGAAGTCCAAGACCCATGACCATGGCGCTTTCGCCCAGTTCGATCTCCAGCTTGCGGACACCGCCCAGGCCCATGGAAGCAATAATAACAAAAGCCGCATCCAGGGACGCAATCTTGTCATCCTCCACCTTCGTAAGGCTGGATTCGGGACGGACATTGTATTTCATGTGCTTTCCGTGATACACCAGCACCCGGTCACCCACTTTCACACGGGTCACGCCGGAACCGGTCTGCAGTACCCGTCCCACACCGCAATAGCCCAGATATTTTGGAAAGTTATTTCCGCCTGCGTTGGACAGGCCCATAAGGTTGGCCCGTTCCGTTCCGCCGCTGACAACGGTGTATTCCATTTCGGTCAGCACATCAGTTTCCCCCAGCGCGGGCACTTCCACTTCCAAAAGTTCTGCCTTATGTACGGCGGTAAATACGATTTGTTTTGATCTCATATCCTTGTGCCTCACAAATTCCGTCTTAGATTGTCTACAATGGCCCGAACTCCCCTCAGGTCAGGCTGCTCCACGAAGTTGGTGTCCTTGTAACTGTCAATACAGAAGGCCACATGTCCGCCCAGAAGGGGGTTAATGATTCGGGAGAGCGTACCGGCAGGACCATTCACATGGTAAGTAACCGGGGTTTTGACCTCCTTTTTCAGCACCGTCATGGTCCGGATGCTTTCCATGGCATCTTCCTCGTTTTCTGCCACGGTGACGATTTTCAGAATATCGGGATTTCGCTTTTCCAAAAACAGAGCCAGATCCACCACCTGCTGGCAGTTCATGGGAATTCCCGGATGGCAGGACAGCAAAACCTCTTTCCCCATGAAATGCACCTGTTCAATCAGTTCGCACTGTTTGGAAATGGTTGCCTCATCGGTTACCACTTCCTTGGGAGCGTTTTTGGTAAAGGAATACTTATCCTCTCCGAAGAAACCCACCCGGGAAGGACGGTGGCAGGTATAGCCCTGGATATCGATGCCTGCCGCACCGGCTCTCAGGGCTGCCAGGAAGCCTTCTATACGCTGCTGCTCAAATTCTTCCCATCCCTGGTCGCAGTTGGCACTGATATAGTTCAGCGCAAGAACAGGCAGCTTTGCGGCGCTGATGATTTCCCTGAAGGCATCCTCAGTCTGCTCATCCAGGCACTCTAAGTGAAGGTCAATGATATCTGCCCCTGCGAACATGCAGTTTTTGATAGCAGAAATGGCACCTGGCCTGTTCTTTCCGTATACGACACCTGCAAGGACTGGGGCCGGTAATTGGGATATTTTCATAGTATAGGCTCCTTTATGCTTTTAATGGTACTTGTATTATAGCATTTTGCATATCTTCAATAAATAGCAAGTGTGATACAGATTTATCAATTCTGATACAACTGTTTGTTGACAGCGGTTTCTGACAGCGGTATACTGATATCAGTCTTTATGGGAGGCAGCAGTATGATTCCTGATATTTTATCGAATTTGGTCATTACCAAGGTCTGCCTGGCAGCCACCATGTATTCCCCCCAGCATAGGGCCTCCAAGCGTAATGACCGGGAGCGCTGGGCCATCATTATTAAATATGAAGGCGAAACAGTGTACTGTTCCAACGGCAAGTATTTCGTTTCCAATCTTAATCACATCATAATCCTGCCAAAAGGTGTTTCCTACCACTGGGAATGTACGCAGGCGGGCCATTTTTCCATCGTTGAATTTGAATGCGAACAGACATTTCACGAGCCCATCTCCTTTAATGTAAAACACGGAGATAAAATTCTGAAGTGTTTTAGGGACCTGGAATACAAACGCAATCTCCGGTCTCCAATGTACGAATTGGAAAGTATGAAAGAGGCGTATTCTATCATTTTGCAGCTTGTACAGGCGAATGAAGAAAAATACATTCCCAGCAGCAAGCGGCAAAAGCTTCAACCGGCCATCGAATACATTTCTCAAAATTACGGGCAGGTCATTACAAATGACCTTCTGGCCCATGTGTCAGGTATGTCTACCGTGTATTTCCGGAAACAGTTTACAGAGGTTATGGGAGTTTCGCCCATCGCCTATGTTAAGCAGCTGCGCATCGAGAAGGCAAAGGAAATGCTCCAAAGTGATTACAGAACACTGACCGATGTGGCCCAGTCTTTGGGCTATGCCAATCTTTATGATTTCTCCAGAGATTTTAAACGGCATACCGGCATTGCGCCGTCCATGTACTGAAAAGTGCGTGCCGCATTTTTTTGCATTTAGGTCTTTTGGAGGGCATCTCCTGTTTGCAATCATTTTGACCGGGTGATGCCTGCTTTTTGCGGTACATAGGGGATGCCGTTTATATGCAAAAACCTACCGATCGGACGAAATATCAGATTTTTGCCAATGAGGATGCTATAATCTGTATCACAAATCTGTTACAGGGAGGAAGTATCCTATGGATGCCATTCGTACAGTGGATCTGACAAAACAGTATAAGGACATAACAGCGGTAGATAAATTGAATCTGCAAATCAAGCAGGGTGAGATGTTTTCTTTGCTTGGGGTAAACGGCGCGGGAAAAACCACTACGGTCAAAATGCTGTCCTGTCTGACACAGCCTACAGGCGGTGATGCTTTTCTGAACGGCAAGAGCATTTGCGCAGATTCTGCTGCTGTGAAATCGTTGATCGCGGTCTCACCCCAGGAAACCGCGGTCGCTCCTGGCTTGTCTGTTTATGAAAATCTGGAGCTGATGTGCGGTGTTTACGGATTTACAAAAACTAAGAGCAGGGTAAAGATCACGGAGCTGACGAAACTTCTGGGACTTGACGCTGTGCTGAAGAAAAAAGCAGGAAGGCTGTCCGGCGGCTGGCAGCGCAGACTGAGCATTGCCATGGCCCTCATCAGCGAGCCGGATATCCTTTTCCTTGACGAGCCGACACTGGGCTTGGATGTCCTTGCCCGCAGCGATCTGTGGGATCTGATCCGTAGTCTCAAGGGCAGGATCACCATTATCCTGACCACCCACTATATGGAAGAAGCAGAGGCCTTTTCCGACCGTATTGCCATTATGAAAAACGGCAGGCTGCTTGTTTGCGGAACGGCCGGTGAAATCAAAAAGATGGCAGATACAGATAATTTTGAACAGGCCTTTGTCCGTATTGTGAAGGGGGTGGCAGAATGAGAATGCTGGCATTTGCGGGCAGAAACGCGAAAGAGATTCTCCGGGATCCGCTGAATTTAGCATTTGGACTTGGATTTCCCCTGGTTTTGATCTTATTGCTCAGCGCCATACAGGCCAATATCCCGGTGGAATTGTTTGAAATACAGCACTTAACCCCGGGTATTACAGTTTTCGGTCTGGCTTTTATGACCCTGTTTTCTGCAACCATTATCGCAAGGGACAGGGGCAGTTCGCTGCTGCAGCGTTTGTATACCACGCCGCTGACCCCGGTGGATTTCATTTTGGGCTACACGCTGCCCATGATCCCGATCTCTGCTGCCCAATGCGTGATCTGCTATATAGCTGCAATCGTTCTTGGACTTGAGATTACGGTGAATATTCTTTATGCGGTGGTATGTATTCTTCCCGTTTCTATTCTCTACATTGCCTTAGGACTCCTGTGCGGCAGCGTGTTCAATGATAAGCAGGTGGGCGGTATCTGCGGCGCGCTTCTGACTAACCTGTCGGCGTGGCTGTCGGGCATCTGGTTTGATCTTGACCTGGTGGGCGGCGCGTTTCAGAAAATTTCCTACGCGCTGCCCTTCGTCCACGCTGTGGATATGGAACGGGCTGTGCTGGCAGGAGATTTTGGCGGTGTGTTTCCTCATCTGTGGTGGGTGCTGGGCTATGCCGCCGTGCTGTTTCTGTTGGCGGTGCTGCTGTTTTTGCGGCAGATGCGGGATCAGTAAACGGTAAGCGTCTTTTTCCGGGGTATCAGAATACACCGGGGGAGCATCTTTTCGGAAAACAGGCGAAACAGCCTGCTCTGCAATTTATAAAAATAAGAGGATTTGTCTTGACAAACGATACAATATGTGGCAATATATTGTGGAGACTAGCACAGATAGACACAATATCTTGTAATAAAAGAAAGAGAGATGAGTCCCATGATCCAGAGCATTATCAAGCGCGATGGCCGCGTGGTACTATACGATCAGAATAAGATCGCTGCCGCTATTCTGAAAGCACTGGAGGTTTCCGGTGAGGGAAATGCTGCTGACGCGGTTCGGGTAGCCAATGATGTACAGCGGGAGCTGGAGGGTGTTTTCACTTCTGATTCTCCCAATATCGAGGTGATTCAGGATACTGTCGAGCGGCAGTTAATGAACCATGGCTTCAACGCCGCGGCCAAGGTCTATATTCTTTACCGCGCGAACCGTACCCGTGCCCGTGAGGCCGGCACTTCCCTGATGAAGACTATCGATGAGATCACCAATATCGATGCCCGTATCAGTGACATGAAGCGTGACAACGCCAACATCGACGGCAATACCGCTATGGGCAGTATGCTGCAGATCGGCGCTGCCGGCGCAAAGGCTTACAATGAAATGTATCTGCTCCGCCCTGAGCATGCCAAGGCATACCGGGAGGGCGATATCCATATCCATGACTTTGATTTCTACAGCCTGACCACCACCTGCTGCCAGATCGATATTCTGAAGCTGTTCCACGGTGGCTTCTCCACCGGCCACGGCTACCTCCGTGAGCCCAACTCCATCCAGAGCTATGCCGCGTTGGCTGCCATCGCCATCCAGTCCAACCAGAACGACCAGCACGGCGGCCAGTCTATCCCCAACTTTGATTACGGCATGGCTGAGGGTGTTGCCAAGACCTACCGCAAGGCCTTTACCCGCCGCCTGCGGGATGCTGTGGAGGATTATCTGGACCTGAGCGATGAAAGCGAGACGATCTCCGCCATTGTTGCCGGCGCGGAATCTACCACCGGCGAAACAGCAAAGCTGGAAAGCAGCGCCGCCTATACCGGTGTCGTCGCCCAGGGCCTGTGCAGCCACTATGGGATCTCCGATGAACTGGCCCGTAAGCTGATTGCCAGGGCTGCCAAGCGTGCCTATCAGAAGACCGACCGGGATACCAAGCAGGCCATGGAGGGCTTTGTCCATAACCTGAACACCATGCACTCCCGTGCCGGGGCGCAGACACCCTTCTCCTCCATCAACTACGGCACCGATACCACGCCCGAGGGCCGTATGGTCATCCGCAATATTCTGCTGGCCCTGGAAGCCGGTCTGGGCCACGGTGAGACCTGTATTTTCCCCATCCACATCTTCAAGGTCAAGGAAGGCATCAACTATAACGAAACAGACCCCAACTACGATCTGTTCCGTTTGAGCTGCCGGGTCAGTGCCAAGCGCCTGTTCCCCAACTACACCTTCCTGGATTCGCCCTTCAATCTGCAGTATTATGTGCCGGGCAGACCGGAAACAGAAGTTGCCACCATGGGCTGCCGTACCCGTGTTATGGGTAATGTGTACGATCCCACCCGGCAGATCGCCTACTCCAGAGGCAACCTGTCCTTCACCTCCATCAACCTGCCCCGTATCGCCATTGAAGCCGAGGGCGACGAGAAGCGGTTCTATGAAAAGCTGCAGGCTATGCTGGAACTGGTAGCCCAGCAGATGCTGGACCGTTTCGAGATCCAGGCCAACAAGCACATCTACAACTATCCTTTCCTGATGGGTCAGGGCGTGTGGCTGGATTCTGACCACCTGGGTCTGCAGGATGACCTGCGGGAAGTGCTCAAGCACGGTACACTGTCCATTGGTTTCATCGGCCTGGCAGAAACCCTGACTGCCCTCTACGGCCAGCACCATGGCCAGAGCGAAGATATGCAGAGCAAGGGTCTGGAGATCATCGGCTTCATGCGTGACTACTGTGACAGGAAGTCCCAGGAGCTGAAGATGAACATTACCCTGCTGGGCACTCCGGCTGAGGGCCTTTCCGGCCGCTTCATCCGCATGGACAAGAAGCGCTTTGGTAAGATCCCCGGCGTTACCGACCGGGAGTACTACACCAACTCCTTCCACATCCCCGTATGGCATCCCATTTCCGCCTATGATAAGATCCGGCTGGAAGCACCGTATCATGCCCTGTGTAATGCCGGCCACATCAGCTATGTGGAGCTGGACGGCGACACCGCCCGGAATGTGGAAGCCTTTGAGGAAGTGGTACGGTGCATGCACGACTGCGGCATCGGCTACGGCTCTATCAACCACCCGGTAGACCGGGATCCGGTCTGCGGCTATGTAGGTATCATCGGCGATGTATGTCCCCGCTGCGGCCGCCGTGAGGGTGAGGAAATCGCTCCCGAGAGAGTAGAAGAACTTAAGAAAATGTACCCGCAGATGCCCGCGTTCCAGGGTATCGAATAAGGAGGAATACTTATGACTGTTAAGAGCACGAATGAAAAGCTGGGCCAGGGCGTTGGATTTGAGCGCATCCGCCGGATCACCGGCTACCTGGTAGGCACTATGGACAAGTGGAATGACGCCAAGCGCGCTGAGGAGCGTGACCGTGTCAAGCACGGCCTGAGCAAGAATGCTTGAGCTTTCCGGCATTGTCGGTGACAGTATCGTAGATGGCCCGGGCATCCGCACAACGGTCTTTGCCCAGGGCTGCCCCCACCACTGTGAAGGCTGCCACAACCCGGAGACCTGGGAATTCGGCTGCGGCACGCAAGTGAGCGTGGAAGCCATTGTGGAAACGGTACAGGCCAACCCCTTGTGCCGGGGTGTGACCTTTTCCGGCGGTGAGCCCTTTGCCCAGGCAGAAGGGTTTGCACAGCTTGCCCGCCTGCTCAAGGAAAAAGGGTACGGGGTGGCATCCTATTCCGGCTATACCTTTGAGCAGCTTCTTCACGGTACAAAGGCTCAAAGAGCACTGCTGGAAAGCATTGATGTACTCATCGATGGCCCCTTTGTGATGGGCCTGAAAAGCCTGGAACTGAGCTTCCGGGGAAGCCGCAATCAGCGGATCGTGGATGTGCCTGCCAGCCTTGCAAGGGGTGAGGCTGTGCAGATCACCTCCGGCCGCTGGGCGGGAGAATACTAATTGGAGGAATCAACCATGGCAATTCTGGCCCCTTCTATTTTGTCCTGTGACTACATGAACATGCAGCGGGACTTTGAATACTGCAAGCAGTGCGGTGTCAAGTGGCTCCATGTGGATATCATGGACGGCCACTTCGTGCCCAACATCAGCTTTGGCTATTCACTGGTTCAGTCCATGCGCCCGGTGACCGACCTGGTGTTGGATGTCCATCTGATGATCGATACCCCCATCAAGTATGCCGAGAACTTCTGCAAGGCCGGCGCCGATTATCTGACCATCCATGTGGAGTCTGACACCCCAGAGAATATAAAAAAGACTCTGGAGCTGATCCGCTCTCTGGGTGTGAAGCCCGGTATCGTGGTCAAGCCCAAGACCTCTGCTGAGACCATTGCCGAGTACCTGCCCATGGTAGATATGGTATTGGTCATGACCGTAGAGCCGGGCTTCGGCGGCCAGAAGTTCATGGCTGACATGATGCCCAAGGTCAGGAAGCTGCGCCAAATGCTGGACGCGGTCAACCCCACCTGTCATCTGGAAGTGGACGGCGGCGTGGATCTGGTCACCTGCAAAGACTGCAAGGAAAACGGCGCGGATGTACTGGTCGCCGGCTCTGCCTACTTCAAAGCTGACAACAAGCCCGCCTTTGTCAAAGAGATCGAGGCATAATATTCAAATACTAAGACCCCGGCTGCACAGCCCAATGTCATTAAGTCAAGAAATCTGTGTCATTCTGAGCGAGCGAAGCGAGTCGAAGAATCCGTAATATCCATGAGAAACGGATCCCTCGGCTTCGCGCTTTCAGCGCTTCGCTCAGGATGACATACTAACTTAATGACATTGGGCTGTGCAGCCGGGGTATTGATTCACTAAATATACTGTTGCGTCATCACATCCACAACGCCGCGGGTGGTCAGCCGGACGGTGGGGATCACGGGAAGGCTCATAAAGGACAGCGTCATAAAGGGGTCGATATCCTTGCCAACACCCAGAGCGTATGCCGCTTCCTTGGCATTTTCCAGAAGTGTGTTTACCTCCGTCAAAGGCTTATCGCTCATCAGTCCGGCAATTTCTAAAGGCAGCTCTGCAAGGACCTGTCCATCCTTTACCACTACAATGCCGCCGTGATTCTGGGCGATGCGGTTGACGGCAAATGCCATATCCCCATCGTTTTCACCGACGCAGATGATATTGTGGCTGTCGTGGGAAACGGAGGTGGCTACAGCGCCGGCCTTTAGTCCGTATCCATTGAGATAGCCGATGCCGATGTGGCCGGTATTTTTGTGGCGCTCCACCACAGCCATCTTCAAAATGTCCTGCCTCAGGTCGACACTCTCAGCGTAGCCCCGGTCCTCGGTGATGATCTGTCCGGGGATCATGCCAATGACACCCCGGCGGCGGTGGTTTTCAAAATCCAATCCCTTCAGCACCGGCAGATGGAAGGTGTCGTGGGCCTGGGTTTCCAGGTGGGCAGGGATATGAGGCAGGGGAAAATCCTGCACTTGACCATCCGCATAGACCAACTGACCTTTCTTATAGACAGTGACGACTTTAAAGTCTTTCAGATCTTCCACAATAGCAAAATCCGCCAGATAGCCCGGTGCGATAGCGCCCCGGTTATTCAGCAGGAAGTACCGGGCTGCATGGAGACAGGCCACCTGCACTGTCTGGATGGGATCCGCGCCCATAGCCACCGCCTGGCGGCAGATGTAGTCGATGTGGCCCTTTTTCAGCAGGTCGCTGGGGTGCTTGTCATCGGTGCAGAACATACAGCGGTCAAATAGCTTTTCTGACTGGATCAGCGGCAGAAGCGCTTCCAGGTTACGGGCGGCAGTGCCTTCCCGAATCATAATAAACTGGCCCAGCCGCAGCTTTGCCATGGCATCTTCCATATCCGCACATTCGTGATCGGAGTAGACACCGGCGGAGATATAGGCATTCAGCTCTTTATCACGCAAACCGGGGGCATGGCCGTCGATCTTCTTGTGGTGGGCCTGGGAGGCCACGATCTTGGAAACGGTAGACCCATCGGCAGCGATGATGCCGGGGAAATTCATCATTTCTGCAAGGCCCTGTACCCGGGGATGCTCGAAAAAGCTGTCGATATCCCGGTAGTCCAGGTTGGCACCGCTTTCGTCCAGAGGCGATGCGGGAACGCAGGAGGGAATCATAAACCGCACATCTACCGGCAGATCCTCTGTGGCGGCAAGCATATAGTCAATGCCGTCAGTACCCATTACATTGGTGATCTCATGGGGGTCTGTGATGACAGTAGTCGTTCCGTGGGGGATCACAGCCCGGGCAAATTCCGCCGGGCTGACCAGGCTGGATTCCAGATGGATATGTGCATCGATAAAGCCGGGGCAGACGATCTTGCCGGTCATATCCGCTTCCGTAATGCCCTCATAATTGCCAAGGCCTACGATCAGGCCCTCGGCAACGGCAATATCCCGGGTCTCCAATTCTCCGGAAAAGACATTGACAAAGGTGGCATTTTTCAGAACCAGATCGGCCTTGCAGCGGCCTGCGGCCACATCGATAATGTGCTGTTTTTTGATCAGCTTACGGCTGATCTTGCCGGACCAGGTTTCTTGATATCCCATGATCGATTCCTCCGTTTTTTGTTTATGATACCATGGGCTGCGGAAAAAGTAAAATCATGATATTGCATAAAATTTCCGAACAATTTTAGTAATTGGGAAGAAAGGGGAAAATATACTTGCAAAGATGGGCAAATTTGGTATAATAAAAGGTAATTTCAGAAGTGTTGCCAAAAGGAAAGGGGGGGAATTTTGGTGCGTTTATTTGACCGAAGGCGGTTTGCCGCCATCAAAAAACGGTATTTCAGGCTGAGCCCAACACAGATCATCCCTCTGATCTTCCTGGTGATCATCCTCGCGGGAACAGTTCTTTTGAGTCTGCCCGTGGCCTCCCGGGGTGGGGAAAGCTGCGGCTTGTTGGGGGCGCTGTTTACAGCCACCTCCGCCACCTGCGTTACCGGCTTGGTCATGTTCGATACCTGGACACAATTCAGCGGTTTCGGCCAGGGTGTGATCCTGGGCCTCATCGAGATCGGCGGTCTGGGCTTTATGTCCGCGGCCTCCATCGTGGTATTTCTGCTGCGGCGAAAGGTAGGCCTGAAGCAGAGAATGCTCATAGCCCAGGCTTTGAGCCTGAATGAGATGGAAGGCGTTGTGAAGCTGCAGAAGTATGTGCTGTTTGGCAGTCTCAGTATCCAGCTTTTGGGCGCGTCGGTCCTGTTCGTCCGGTTTCTGCCCCAGCAGGGTGTAGCCACAGCCGCATGGTGGGGCGTGTTCCATGCCATATCGGCCTTCTGCAATGCGGGATTTGATATTCTTGGTTCGATTGCGCCGGGGACAAGCATCGCTGTGCTTAACAATGATCCGGTAGTTTGTATCACCCTGATGGTGCTGATCGTGGTGGGCGGTCTGGGCTTTTTCGTATGGGAAGAGCTGGTTCGTGTCCACAACTGGAAAAAATTCAGTGTTTATACCAAGCTGGTGCTGACCACAAGCCTGGGTTTGATCCTGGCAGGGGCGGCGGTGTTCTGTTTGCTGGAATGGAACAATCCGGGGACTTTGGGTGCTATGACGCCGGGACAGAAGATCCTCAACGGTTTTTTTCAGTCGGTGACGGTGCGCACCGCAGGCTTTGCGTCTGTGGATCAGTCACTTCTGACCGACGCGGGAAAAGGCGTCAGCATTCTGCTGATGCTCATTGGCGGTTCTTCCGGTTCTACCGCAGGCGGCGTCAAGACAGTGACACTGGTGGTTTTGCTGCTGTTTCTGTGGTTCCGGGCCAGAGGCAGACAGACCGTGTGCGTCTTTAAGCGCAGCATCCCCACTGACAAGGTGCTGGATGCGGTGACCATCGTATCCATTCTGGTGAGCCTGAGTATGTTTGGCGCGTTGTTCATCAGCGCCACCTCTCCGGTGGGCTTTACAGACAGCCTGTACGAGTCCGTATCAGCTCTGGCGACGGTTGGATTGACCGCAGGTATCACCGGAAAACTGAGCCTTGCGGCGAAGCTGCTTATCATTATTTATATGTATTTTGGCCGTGTGGGCGTTCTGACTATCAGTCTGGGCTTTTTGATGGGAGACCGGGCGGAGGAACGGTTCCGGTACGCTTATACAAATGTGTTGATTGGATAGGAGAAAAGCTTATGAAGTCCTATGTTGTGATCGGATTGGGCCGGTTTGGCGCGGAAGCAGCCCGGCGGCTGTATGAGCTGGGCTGTGAGGTGCTGGCGGTGGATAATCACTCCGAGCTGGTGCAGCATATCAGCGCTGATGTGACCCATGCGGTGGTGGCCGATGCCAGAGATAAAGAGGTACTAAAAGCCTTGGGCGTTAAAGAATTCGACTGCGCCATCGTGGCCATCGGTGGCAGCCTGGCCGACAGTGTGCTGGCGACTATGAATATAAAAGAGCTGGGCATCCCCAAGGTGGTGTGCAAGGCCCATGACGAGACTCACCGGCAGGTGCTTTTGAAGCTGGGCGCGGACCAGGTAGTGATCCCGGAACAGGAGCAGGCCGTCCGTCTGGCAAGAAGTCTGTCGTCCCACAATGTGCTGGATTATATCGAGCTTTCCAGCGAGTACGGCATCGTGGAAGTGCCTGCGCCCAAAAGCTGGGTAGGCAAGAGCCTGAAGGAACTGAATATCCGGGCCAAGCTGGGCCTCAACATACTGGCAGTGAAGCAGGGAAAGAAGATCAATGTTTCTCCCGCGGCGGACTATGAGATCAACGAAGCCGATATCATGGTGGTGCTGGGAGATACGGTTGCATTGAAGAAGGTGCAGAAGCTGTGATGGAGCAAAGAATTACCGCCCGGAAAAATCCGCTGATTCAGCGCCTGAGGCGGCTGCTGTCCTCCCGGAAAGAGCGGGAGCAGGAGGGGGTCTTTGTCGCTGACGGCACAAAGCTGTTGGCGGAAGCGGTCCGCTGGTGGTCCGGCCTGGATACGGTTGTTTTATCCGATGGGGTGGAAGCGGAGATCCCGGAGGGCGTACGCCTTGTCCGTGTCCCCCAGGAGATCATGGAATACATTTCGCCCATGCAGACCCCCCAGGGAGCGCTGTTCCTGTGCCGCCTGCCGGAAAAGACAGCATTTATCCCCAAACCCGGAATGCTGCTGCTGGATGGCATTCAGGACCCGGGCAACATGGGTACGATTTTGCGCACAGCCGACGCGCTGGAGATCCCGGTGGCGCTGCTGGAGGGCTGTGCCGACCCCTACAGCCACAAGGTGGTGCGGGCATCTATGGGCGCTGTATTCCGCATGGACATCGTGCAGGCGTCCTGGCAGCAGGCAAGGGATGCCTGCCGGCAGGCTGAAATTCCTGTTGCGGTGACAGCCCTTTCTGACCGGGCAGAAGATATTCGTGCTGCTGCGCTGCGCGATATGGCTGTGGTCATCGGCAGCGAGGGCCAGGGTGTACGGAAAGAAATTCTGGACGCGGCAGACAGGGAATTGATCATTCCCATGAGCGAACGCTGCGAATCATTAAACGCAGCGGTTGCAGCGGCCATCGTTATGTGGCAGATGAAGAAATAAAGAACAGGAGGAAACCAAATGCGGCTCTATTGGCTATGGCTTGCGTCCCGGCCCGGTATGACGGAGCGGGAGAAAATGGCGGTTTTGCTGCACTTTGGTTCTCCGGAGGATTGCTATTACGCCGATGCCGCGGCCTTCCGTGGTATCGGGAATCTGAGCAAAAGCGCCTTGGAGGCTCTTTGCGATAAGGACTTGCAGGAGGCAGAGGCAATCGTGGCGGCCTGTGAGAAAAAGAAAATTCACATTTTGACCTTTGGGGATGAAGCCTATCCCAGTATGCTTCGCAATATCATTGACCCGCCCCTGGTGCTGTATTACCGGGGTGTGCTGCCGGATTTTGACCGGGAGCTGGCCATCGGCATTGTGGGTACAAGAAAGGCTTCTGCCTATGGCTTGTCCACAGCAAGAAAGCTGGGCAGGCAGATCGCCGCCTATGGCGGTCTGGTAGTATCGGGCATGGCTGAAGGAATCGATGCCATGGCCATCTGGGGCGCGCTGGACGCAGGAAAAACGGCAGTCGGCGTCCTGGGAAACGGTGTGGACCGGGTCTATCCCCGGTGTAACCGGGAGTTGTACCGGAAGATGGAGCAGAAGGGTTGCCTGATCTCCGAATACCCCCCGGGAACAGCCCCGGACCGTTGGAATTTCCCTAAGAGAAACCGGATCATCAGCGGGCTGTCCTGCGGTGTGCTGGTGGTGGAAGCGCCCCAGAAAAGCGGCGCGCTGATCACTGCCCGGCAGGCATTGGAGCAGGGCCGGGATGTATTCGTTGTGCCGGGAAATATCGGTATCAGCACATGTGAGGGAAGCAATGCCCTGCTGAAAGACGGCGCTGCGCTGGTAACCTCCGGCTGGGATGTGGTCGGTGAGTATGCTGCCCGCTATCCGGATAAGATACAAAAAGAAATCCCCCCTGCCAGACAGGCAGACGACAAAATAGTGGTTGACAATGCTATGCCAACCCTTTATAGTGACTTAGAAAATATTGCTGCTGACCTCAGTGATACCGAACGGGAGGTCCTTGCCGTCATCGGTACGCAGGAGCAGCTTATAGATACTGTCATAGCCAAAACAGGGCTTTCATCCCAGGATGTTTTGGCGGCCCTGACCATGCTGGAGGTCAGCGGCTATGTAACGACCCGGCCCGGCGGCTGGGTAGAAGCCAGCCAAAACCATTGACACGGAGGAAATCCATGGCAAAAGCATCCAATCTTGTGATCGTCGAGTCCCCGTCCAAGGCCAAGACCATTGGCAAATATCTGGGACCCGATTATACCGTTAAAGCCAGTATGGGCCATCTGCGGGATCTGCCCAAGAGTACAATGGGCGTGGATCTGAAGGCGAATTTTGAGCCGGAGTATGTTCCTGTAGAGGGCAAGGAATCTACCATCGCGGAACTGAAGAAACTGGCAGACCAGGCCCAAATGGTCTATCTGGCAACTGACCCGGACCGGGAGGGCGAAGCCATCTCCTGGCATCTGAAAGAACTGCTGGGGCTGCCCGACAGCAAGAGCAAGCGTGTTACCTTCAACGAGATCACCCAGCGGGTGGTCAAGGAATCCATTGAAAATCCCCGGGATATTGACTACAATCTGGTGGATGCCCAGCAGGCCCGCCGTGTGCTGGACCGGATCGTGGGTTACCAGCTTTCACCCCTGCTGTGGAAGAAGGTCCGCCGTGGTTTGTCTGCCGGCCGTGTGCAGTCTGTGGCTACCCGTCTGGTGGTAGACCGGGAAAATGAAATCCGGGCCTTTATTCCTAAGGAGTACTGGTCACTGGATGTGACCTTGGAGCGCATCGGCAAGGCCGGTTCCTTCGTGGCTCATTACCATGGAGATACCAAGAAGCGGGAGCTGGGCAGCGAAGCCGAGGTCCAGAAGATCATTGACGATATCACCGGTCAGGAATTTACCGTCACCAGTGTTAAGCGGGCGGATAAGAAGCGCACTGCCGCGCCTCCCTTTACTACTTCTACCTTGCAGCAGGAGGCATCCCGGAAGCTGAATATGACCCCCAAGCGCACTATGGCTGTGGCTCAGCAGCTCTATGAAGGTGTGGATGTGGCAGGAGAGGGAACCCTCGGTCTGATCACCTATATGCGTACCGATTCTCTGCGCCTTTCTAATGAGGCAATGGATGAGGCGGCAGCTTTCATCAAGAGCCGCTACGGAAGTCAGTATTATTACGGCAAGCACCATGTGTTCAAGACGAAAGCCGGGGCTCAGGATGCCCACGAAGCCATCCGTCCCACCCATGTGGAGCTGGACCCCGAACGGATACAGGGCAGCCTGACACGGGAGCAGTACCGGCTGTATAAGCTGATCTGGAGCCGTTTTCTGGCATCCCAGATGGCAAACGCCCTGTTTGATACCGTATCCATCGACACCCAATGCGCTGGCCATACCTTCCGCAGCAGCCACCAGAGCATGAAGTTCGCCGGCTTTATCGCTGTGTATGAAGAGGGCCGGGATGATGAAGGCGAAGCTGTCGGCTCACCGCTGCCGGATCTTGTGGAGGGCGAAAAGGCCCTGGCCTCCAAGCTCGAAAAGGAGCAGCATTTTACCCAGCCCCCTGCTCGGTATACCGAGGCCACCCTGGTCAAGGCCATGGAAGAAAAGGGCGTGGGCAGACCTTCCACCTATGCAGCTATCATTTCCACCATCCAGGACCGGGAGTATGTGAATAAAACGGACAAGCGCTTGGCCCCCACCGCTTTGGGTGAGGTAGTCACAGGGCTGATGCTGGAGCGCTTCAACGATATCATCGATGTGGAGTTTACCGCCAACATGGAGCGCCGCCTGGACGCGGTGGAAGAAGGCCAGCAGGAATGGAAAGCCCTGATGGCAGAGTTCTATGCCGATTTTCACCGGGAGATGGAGGAGGCCGAAAAGGCATTGGAAGGTACCCGGCTGAAAGTGCCGGATGAAGTGACCGATGAGATCTGCGAGGTCTGTGGCAGAAACATGGTGGTGAAGGTAGGCCGTTTCGGTAAATTCCTGGCCTGCCCCGGCTGGCCCGAATGCACCAACACCAAGCCCATCGTGGAGAAGATGCCCGGCCGCTGTCCCAAGTGCGGCAGCACCATTCTCAAGCGCAAGTCCAAGCGTGGCTTTGCCTACTATGCCTGCGAGCGGGGCGCGGAGTGCGGCTTTATGACCTGGGATGTACCCACAGCCCAGGACTGCGAGGTCTGCGGCCAGACCCTGTTTAAGAAATCCGGCCGTGGCCGTATGAAGCCTTTCTGCATCAACGAAAGCTGCGCCAAGTTCCTGCCCGAGGACAAGCGTGGCTACTATCAAAAGAAAACCGACGGGGAAGCGGTAGGAGAAGAGAAGAAGCCTGCAAAGAAGGCAGCTAAGAAAACCGCTTCCAAAAAAGAGGGGAAAAAGAAATGAGTAAAGTAACCGTCGTAGGCGCGGGGCTTGCAGGCTCTGAGGCCGCGTGGCAGCTTGCCCAGCGGGGGATTGAGGTAGAATTGATCGAGATGCGTCCGGTAAAATCCGGTCCTGCCCATCACACCGCGAATTTCGCGGAGCTGGTATGCTCCAATTCTCTCCGGGGTGACCGGCTGGAAAATGCTGTGGGTCTGCTGAAAGAGGAATTGCGCCGCTGCGGCAGCTTGATTCTCCAATGCGCTGAGGCTACCCGTGTGGAAGCAGGCGGCGCTTTGGCTGTTGACCGTCACGGCTTTGCGGAAATGGTCACGGAAAAAATCAAGAACCATCCCAATATCCATGTTTCTTACGGCGAGGTTACCGAAGTGCCGGAAGGGCCTGTGATCATCGCCACAGGCCCTCTGACCTCGGATGCGCTGAGCAAGGCCATCGGCCGCTATTTCGGAGATGAAGAGCAGCTCCATTTCTTTGATGCTGCCGCGCCCCTGGTGACTTATGAGTCTATTGACATGGACCTTGCCTGGTGGCAGAGCCGATATGATCGCGGCAATGCCGACTATATCAACTGTGCCATGAACCGGGAGGAATATGAGGCCTTTTATCATGAGCTGATCACTGCGGAAGAAGCAGAAGTCCACGGTTTTGAAGATAAGAATGTGTTTGAAGGCTGTATGCCTGTGGAGGTCATGGCCCGCCGCGGATTTGACACCCTGCGCTTTGGCCCGTTGAAGCCGGTCGGCTTGGTGGATCCCAGAACCGGCAAAGAGCCCTATGCAGTGGTACAGCTCCGGCAGGATAACGCCGCCAAGAGCGTATTTAACCTGGTAGGCTTCCAGACCCACCTGAAATTCGGTGAGCAGAAGCGGGTGTTCTCCATGATTCCGGCGCTGAAAAATGCCGAGTTCGTCCGCTACGGTGTCATGCACCAGAATACCTTTATCCAAAGCCCCAAGCTGCTGGATAAGTATTATGCTGACCGCCGTAACCCAATGGTTGCTTTTGCCGGACAGATGACCGGCGTGGAGGGCTATGTGGAAAGCGCCGCTTCCGGCTTCCTGGCGGCGGTGGCTATGGCGGCAAAGATCCAGGGCAGAGAACTGCCCGACTTCCCCCAGACCACAGCCATCGGCGCGCTGGGCCTGTATGTCAGTGACGAACGGATCACCGACTTCCAGCCTATGAATATAAATTTCAGCATCATTGCGCCCTTGGAGCAGCGGATTCGGAAAAAGGCAGAGAAGAATCTGGCGATCGCCAACCGTTCTCTTGCTGTGATCGAAGAATTAAAGGCCAAGGGTATCTAAAGAAAGAGGTGCGGCTATGAGAATTATTTTGGATGCAATGGGCGGCGACCATGCGCCCCAGGCGCCTGTCATGGGTGCGGTCCAGGCGGCAAAGGACTTTGGCGCGGAGATCACCCTGGTGGGCCGTGGAGAGGCCATCCTGGAGGTGCTGCGAGCCAACGGCATTGATACACTGCCCGCGGGCATTGAGATCGCCAACGCCGACGATGTGGTAGATATGCACGATGACCCTGCCCGGGTCATTCGTCAGAAGCCCAATTCCTCCATGGTCAAGGGCCTGAAGATGCTGTCCGACGGCCAGGGA
Organism: Faecousia sp.; assembly: GCA_045611945.1. GTDB lineage: Bacteria > Bacillota > Clostridia > Oscillospirales > Oscillospiraceae > Faecousia. The sequence goes on from JAZKYA010000110.1 coordinate 22,614, forward strand.
GATGCCTTCATCTCCGCCGGTTCTACCGGCGCGCTGCTCACCGGTGCTACGCTGCTGGTCAAGCGGGTCAAGGGTATCCGCCGGGCGGCCATGGGTCCTGCCATGCCCAATAAGGCCGGCGGCAAGACCATTATTCTGGACTGCGGCGCAAACGCCGAGTGTACGCCGGAATTTTTGCTGCAGTTCGGCCTGGTAGGTTCTCTGTATGCCAAGAAGAACATGGGCGTGGATGACCCCAAGGTGGGCCTGCTGAATATCGGCACCGAGGATACCAAGGGTACGCCTTTGCAAAAGGAAGCCTACGCTCTGCTGAAGGACGCGGGCGACAAGGGTCTCATCAACTTTGTTGGCAATGTAGAGAGCCGGGATGTGCCTCTGGGCGCGGTGGATGTGGTAGTCTGCGACGGCTTTGCCGGCAATGTGCTGCTGAAATCTATCGAAGGCACGGCTATGTTCATGGGCAGTTTGATGTCCAAAATGTTCAAGAAGAATCTTCTCAGCAAGCTGGCGGCGCTGTTGGTGGTGAAGGATATCAAGGCTTTTAAGAAGCTGCTGGACTACCGGGAGATCGGTGGCACACCTTTCCTGGGCATCCGCAAGCCTGTTATCAAGGCCCACGGGTCCTCCGATGCGCTGGCCTTCCGAAATGCGGTACATCAGGCAATGGACGCGGCAAACAGCGACATATCCGCCGAGCTGGAGCAGATGCTCAGCGGCATGAAGGAGAATGGCAGTGATGATTAAGGATCTGGAAACAGCGATCGGCTACCGATTCCATAATATCTCTCTGCTGCAAAACGCGCTGGCCCACTCGTCCTATGCCAATGAGCGCTGGCATGACAGTCTGAAGAGCAACGAACGGCTGGAATTCTTAGGCGATTCTATCTTGGGCATGGTGGTGGCGGAGTATCTGTACCGCAGTTTCCCGGACCGTCCGGAGGGCGAGCTGACCCGGATGCGGGCAGATATGGTCTGCGAAACCAGTCTGGCTGCCGTAGCCGATAAGATCGGCCTGGGCGGGCATTTGATGCTGGGTCACGGTGAGGAGCGCTTCGGCGGCAGGCAGCGGGCATCCATCCTTGCGGACGCGGTGGAATCCGTCATTGCGGCAAGCTTCCTGGACGGCGGCATGGATGCGGCAAAGGCATTTATTGCCCGGTTCATTTTGACGGAAGTTCCGGTCAAACAGCTCCACAACGCCGATTATAAGACGGCTCTGCAGGAACTGGTGCAGCAGAAGAAGGACCAGGTGCTTACCTATGATCTGATTGGGGAGTCGGGCCCGGACCACGATAAGGAGTTCCGCGTGCAGGTCTCCTTAAACGGAACACCCATTGGCGTAGGCATTGGCAGAAGCAAAAAGCGTGCCGAGCAGGATGCCGCCCATAAGGCTTTGGACACACTGCAAAAGTAAAATACAGGCTCAGCCGCCCGGCTGAGCCTTCTTCTTTGCGAAAGGATAAATGATCGTTTAGCGGCCCAAAGGCTGAATGCAAAATGTAAAATGCATAATGCAAAATTGTGGTATTTGCTAACGCAAATGATTTTAAATAGTCGGCGTAGTCGACACCTTAATTTTGAATTTGCATTTTGAATTTTGAATTCAGCAACGCAAGTTGCGCGTGTAAACGATCATTTATCAGCATAAATATTTGTCATTAGGAAACCCTAGCTTTGGAGGGATCAATATGACAGAAAAACAATACGAAAGAATGGTGGGAGAGCTGGCGCCCAAGTCCCCTTTGTGGAAAGACTGTCTGAATGCCTTCTGGATCGGCGGCCTGATCTGTACCCTGGGTCAGCTTGCCATGAATGGATATGCAGCCTTGGGTCTGGATAAGGAAAACGCAGGCACAGCCACTTCTATGACACTGGTTGTCCTGTCCGCATTGCTGACAGGCTTAAGTCTTTACGATAACATCGCGAAACATGCAGGCGCCGGAACGCTGGTTCCCATTACAGGCTTTGCCAATTCCATCGCCGCCCCGGCAGTGGAATTCAAAACCGAAGGCTTCATTTTGGGCGTGGGTGCAAAAATGTTCACCATCGCCGGCCCGGTGATTGTGTATGGTGTGAGTGCATCGGTAGTGTATGGTTTGATTTATTGGATTACCACATTGTTCTAACGCAAAAGGCTTGACCAAGCGGTCAAGCCTTTGTTTACTTATTCCCAAAATGGAACAGTAATACCTATGTTCTCTCTACGAGCCCGTTGATAGCATCTTGCAGCAACTGCAATATCCAGAATGCCTGCGCCTACGGCGTTAAAATAAATGATTTCGTCATCAGACTCTCTGGGACACTTTTTGCCGGTGAGGATTTCACCCAATTCTGCGTGAAGTTCTTCATCCTTGAACAGCCCGTCCTTCCACATTAGCGCAACGGTGCTGATCATGCGATGCTTAATGCTTTCCCAAAAATCCACCACAACCTTGTCGGCTAATTCAACGCAGTCATTGTCTACCTCGTAGTCGGACATGTTCATAATCAGCGCTCCCTTCTTCAACCAATTTCCTTTAATGAAAGGCTTGGTTGCCAGGGTTACTCAATCAATAATATCGCTTTCTCTTGCAGCGGATTCGACATCGCTGGTGTTAATGAAAGTGATGTCAGGATATTTCTTCTTGTTGATATCAATATAGCGTTCTGCATTTGCAGAAACGATATCATATACATAAACTTTTTTTAAGGTGGGGCGGCAGATCAAAGCGGCTTCCAACTGCGTATGTGCTTGAGCACCGGCTCCGCAAATAGTCATAACCTCGGCATTCGACTTTGCAAGCAATTCGATTGCGACACCACCGGAAGCTCCTGTACGAACAGTGCTAATGGCAGTTCCATCTGCGACACAAACCGGAAGCTTGGTTTCAGGGTCATTTAAAATAACGGTAACACTGGCTCTGGGTAGACCTTTCTTATAATTCATTGGTCCACTGCCAATCCATTTAATGCCTGCCATATCATATTCACCGCCGATATATCCAGGCATTGCATTGATACGACCTAAAACATTTTCATCATCAACAGTTTTTCCCCAACGCAGTACACATTTTCCCGGATTGATTACATCTTGCTTATGGTTTAGAATGTATGCATTTTTTACATCCTCAATGGCAGTGTGCATGTCAAGCACACCGGTTTCTTCCATTGCTTTATTGTTCAAAAATATAATGTTGTGTTTCATTTACATCACCTCAATGCAATTATAGCTTTTACTTTCTGAATTGTATATAGTTAAATAAAATACAGTTGCTATACAATACATTGTGTAGTATAATCAAGAAAATGGAGGGATTTAAATGGAAATATTACAATTACGTTATTTTTATGAGAGCGCGAAAAGCCAAAATTTTACAGTAACAGCAAAAAAATATATGGTACCTGTCAGTGCGGTTTCCTCATCTATCAAGCGTTTGGAAAAAGAATTAGGTTTTCAATTATTTGATCGAGATACCAATCGAATCCGGTTAAACGATAATGGGAAACTGTTGCAGCAATCCCTTTGCGCCATATTTCGTGAACTGGACGACATAACCACAAAGCTTTCCAAGCACAATCAAGATTCTCGTGAAATTAAATTGCTGGTCAGAGGAATGCGACGCAATATTACAAACTTCATTACAGAATATAAAACCATATATCCAGATACATCTTTCAAAATCGCCTTTGAGCAGGAGAACACTGATTTTCTTGATTATGATGTTATTATCGATGAAGAAAATGGACGTTATTCCGATTATGAAAGAATAGAACTATTCACTATGCAGTTGTGTCTAAAGTGCAGCGCAGATCATCCACTGTGCAATAAAGCCCTTTACTTAAACCAGCTATGCAAGCAGCCATTTATTATAATGGACACAAACGGTAATATGAATAGAATTCTTGTAGAAGCCTGCAATCGGGCTGGGTTTCATCCGCAAATATCTGTGGTGTGCAACGATATAGAATGCTACGAGAAGTTTTTAAAATGTAATATGGGAATAGGAATTGGTTGCCAATCCGAGAACCTTGCCGAAACAATTTCCGGAGTAGTAGATTTGGAGGTGTGTGATTTTAAGCAACGTTATACGCTTTATGCTTATTATGTGGAAAAAGAGTATTATGGAAACGTGAAAAACTTTGTAGAATTTATAAAAAATAAAGGTATTTAATGGGTCCTAAGTTGACACAAGCAGAGGGCTTTGTCTTGGGCGTGGGTGCCAAGATGTTTACAATTGCGGGCCCGGTGATCGTCTACGGTGTGTCCGCCTCAGTAGTGTATGGCTTGATTTATTGGATAACAACATTATTTTAGGGGCGGTTATTTACCGCCCCTTGCTATTTGCATTATGTTACTTGTGCTTTTCCTGCTCATACCGGATTTCGTCACATACCATATAGAGCATTTCTCCTGCACCGTCTTCGATAAACATTTCATCTATTATATCGTATTGATCTTTGGGGACTGTGGCAAACAACTCTGCAACTTCGGCTTCAAGCCGTAGCCATACTTCGTAATCCAAACCTGCTGCGTGAATCCTGCGAATCAGTTCTTCTGCTTTCTCTACATACATCTGAGGATACCCCCTTGTTAGTGCCATCTACATAATATGATAAAAAGGACGAAATTGCAATATAGCAAGTGAATATGACACATAATGCGAAAGAACAAGTCTTTTCGACAAAAAACACTGCGTCCTAATTGACCACAAGCAGAAGGGTTCATCCTGGGCGTTGGTGCGAAGATGTTCACAATCGCCGGCCCGGTGATCGTCTACGGTGTATCCGCGTCGGTAGTGTATGGCTTTATTTATTGGATTTGTCAAATGGTAACTTTTTCTGGGTGATGACCTCATCAATGTGCATAAAGCAGGGGGAAGTCCTGCAGGTTTACCAAGCCCTTTTGCAAGGCTTCTTCGCAGCATCCACTATGCTGCTCCGGCGCGACAGAATAAACCGACGGCATGCCATCTTCTGCCATCAGCAGAAGCGGAATAAATCCCATGACCCAGCCGCCCATAATACAGTAAGCGCCCCAATCCTTATCCTTATTGACTCCGAAATAAGATGCGGTCTGCATATCAAAAGCCCGCATCCATCCGTCGCAGAGTCGTTTATCCTCCTCGGCAAGCTGGATATCCAAGGTGAAGCGAATCAGCTTTTTCTGTATGCTCGCGGTTTTTTCCGTGTCAATGGCGCAGGGATTTGTCATCGAACCAATCAAAGAGAAGCAGCCCAGCAAATTGTTCAGGCAGTAAAGAACATCCATAATACTGTCATACTGCGATCCCATACTGACAGAAAACTCCGGATGGGTAAAGGTGTTGTCAGACATAACCAGTTCCGACTCTCTGATGCCGCCACAGGGGCTCTGGAAAGAGGCAAAAAAGTCCAAAAGTTCATTTATCCGGTCACTGTAGTCTCCGCAGCCAACCTCTTGAGCCGCGCAGAGAACCGTGATGAGTCTGCTGTACAAAAAGCTCTTTGAAAGCGGTGTAAAGGCCGCAGAGTAATTGGGGTGCTGAGCATACATAGCATCGGCGGTAAGCTTCAGCTGGGCCTTATACCGCGCATCCCCGGTCAGGCGGTAAAGATTGGCCAAAACCATCGCCATTCCCTCATAGAACACCGGAGCGTTAACACGGGGCTCGGTAGGCGCTAACTCGTCCAGATTTACGACGGACAGGGTGAACGCGGGGTCCTTAAAGTAGGGCGATCCATCCGTCCAGCGCAAGTAGGCCTCGCCCAGCATCTTGGCAGATTCCAAATACCGGCTATCCCCTGTGATCCTGTACATCTGCAGCATCGCCATACCGTCCCGACCGTTGTCGGAAGTATAGCACTGCTTTTTAGCCAATTCAAAGGTTTCATACCAATGGAAAATACCTGCATTTGCGCCTGCGGTTTCCTGCAGGCCTAAGCCAAAACAGTGGTCCACCAGATGTTTTCCCTTTTCTTCCAAATCCTTACGGGATAAGTATTTTCCTGCCGTGCAGAACAACGCTGCGGTTATCAGCATCACGTCCACCCGGTGGTTGTGGCGCAGCTGCAAATCGTGGGATCGGATCATTTCGTAACATCCACTGCTTCCTGTGCCATCTAACATCAGTCCGGAGTCGAAATGCCAGTTTACTGCCCGCTCCACAGCGGTTCTTACGGTGTTTTCTTTGCCTGCCAGTTTTTGGGCTTCCCAAATACCGGAAAAGGCTTCCATAACCCGCTCTTTCGTAGTATGCAAAACAGGAGCGAATATCTCTCCGTATAACTGCTTCCAGCGGCTGTGGGGGAGCATAGTCAGCCGATCAAAGGCAGACAAACGCAGCGCGGAATACGTAAAGCTGCCGTACCGGACAATGCCGGGAAACTGGCTTTGGGCCGGTATAACAGGCGTATGGCTTCCCAGACAATCCTCCACGGTAACTACGGCCGTTCCCTGCCGGAGTCGTCCCGGCAGATAAGTTTGACAACGGGCCTGCAGCAATGCGCCATCCCAAACAAGATATTCGTTATAGAATGCCCGCTCTGCCGATTCTGAGATAAAACCAAACAGCATTGCACTGTTGTAGTCCCCGGCATCATACAGTTCTGCATATACCGATATCTCCCGCTTGCGGAGTTCAGCATAGCACTGCATCGCTTCATAGTTCAAAGATGGCAACAGCTTATGCTCCGGTGCTATTGCGACCACTGCATCATAATTTTGGGCTAAAGCATCCGCGCCTGCCACTTCCATATTGGAATAGTACAGAATATCGCCATCATAAGCCTTTTGGAGAAAATGGAAAAAGCTATTCTTTTCGCCTACATACGCTATCGTTTTCATAGGTGTACCCCCTTATGCCTATGATGATTCATTATACTAACTATAGAAACGGTTGTCAAACATAACGCGTGCTTATACGGAAGGAATTCGGCTTTCTAAAAAATATTTCAAAAATCCCCTTGCGCAGGTGTGATCGTTGATACCACAAAAGAAAGCCTTGCCGCTGTGCTGAAAGCGCAGCTGGAGCAAGGTTATGGCGTGGATATTGCCATTGATTGCTTGGGTGGAACTGATATGGGAGAATATCTGCATTACTTAAATAGAGGCGCTCGTTGGATCATGATCGCGGCATTGGCCGGTACAAAAACCGAAATTGACCTTAAAAATATTTATGTAAGAAATGTTCGTATAATAGGCTCAACACTTCGCTCACGCACACCTGAATTAAAGGCGCAAATTCTTGCGGAGCTTGTTAAAAATGTATGGCCTAAGGTGGAAGCCGGAGAAGTGAAACCCACTATTTATAAGGTTTTGCCTATTGCGGAGGCAGAAGCTGCTCACGATATTTTGTATGAAGGACAAAATATCGGCAAGGTTGTCCTTAAGGTGTAAAAACACTGCGTCCTAAGTTGACACAAGCAGAAGGCTTCATCCTGGGCGTCGGCGCAAAGATGTTCACCATCGCCGGGCCGGTGATTGTATATGGTGTAAGCGCCAGTGTGGTTTACGGATTCATTTATTGGATAACAACTTTATTTTAAGCGTCGGGAACGGCGGAAAAGCCGTTCCTATTCATGGGTATGGCGCAATATTTTTGAAATGCTTTGACAACTCACATTGCTAGCAGTATACTATTTGTTAATAGTCAACACTTGTAAGTAAGGAATTGTGAATTTGATGGAGTGAGGATTTGCTATGAATAAAAGGAAAATTCTAAGCATTCTTGTATGCGTATGTATTGTTATTTGCAGTATACTGGTTGCTACTGTATTTATACAGAACAGGGAAAATGCACCGATTGTAATCTTATACGAAAATGATGCACACTGTGCCGTGGACGGATATTCAAAGCTTCTTGCGATAAAAAATGAAATTTCCGAAGGCGGTAACTATGTGGGGGTTGTTTCCGGTGGCGATTTCGTTCAGGGAGGAACGCTTGGGGCTGTTTCTAAGGGCGAGTACATCGTAAACCTTATGAACAAGGTGGGCTATGATGCCATTGCTCTTGGTAACCATGAGTTTGACTATCAACTTCCAAGACTTACCGAGCTGAACGGAATGTCGAATACAAAATTCCTTTCCTGCAACTTTGCAAAGATCGGCGAGGATGCCTCCTACTTTGAACCCTATACCATCGTCTCTTATGGCAATGTGGATATTGCTTATATCGGCATCACCACGCCCGAAACCATTACATCGGCTTATCCGTCGCAGTTTAAGAACGATAACGGTGAGATCATCTACACATTCAACGAAGAAAACCTGTGTGAGATTGTGCAGGCAAATATTGATGCGGCCGAAAAAGCGGGCGCAGATTATGTGATCGCCCTGTCCCATATTGGCTATAGCGATGAAGATGATCTGTTTGATATTACAGACATTATCGAAAACACAGACGGCTTCGATGTGGTGCTGGATGCCCATGCGCATTTGGTTATTGAGGAGATGTTCGTGAAAGATAAGAGTGGTGATGATGTTCTGCTTTCCTCTACGGGAACAAAGTTTGAATACATCGGCAAGCTCACCATTACGGATGAAGGACTTGGTACCGAACTGATCGAAACTGCAAACTACGAGAACACCGATCTCAGCATTGATGCTTATATTGCCCAGATCAACGAGAGTTACGCCGAGCTTGGCGACCGGAAAATCGGCGAAAGCAAGGTAGAGCTTATCACCCACGACAAGGACGAAAACCGTCTTGTAAGAATCGCGGAAACAAATCTTGGCAACCTTTGCTCGGACGCGCTTCGCGTGGTAACAGGTGCGGAAATCTCCTTCGTCAATGGTGGTGGTCTGCGTGCTCCGATAGCGGCAGGTGATGTGACCTTTAATGATATTTTCTCTGTATTCCCGTTTAACAATCAAATCGTAACGGCAGAGGTAACAGGACAAATCCTGCTTGATATGCTGGAAATGGCGGTGATGAATTATCCGGAAGAAGATGGTTCTTTCCCACATATGTCCGGTGTGACATTCTCGGTCAATACGGCGATTGACAGTTCCGTGCAGGTCGATGAAAATGGATTCTTTACCAAGGTGGACGGCGAGTACCGGGTATATAATGTGCAAGTCCTCGATAAAGAAACGGATACATATTTACCCTTTGAGCTGGACGGCAAGTATGTTCTTTCGGGCTTCAACTACTTTTTGCTGGACTTCGGTGGTGGCATGACGATGTTCAAAGATGCAAAGATTCTGGATGCCGAAGGAATGCTCGATGTGGAACTGCTTGAGAACTACATCACAGATCATCTCCGCGGCATCATCGATGAACGCTATGCCCAAGTGGAAAACAGGATCACTTTTACAAACGGCAAACTTGACAGTTAAGCATATTGTAAATAGAGGCGGCAACGGGTGATCCCGTTGCCGCCATTATACGCCTATGCGCTAGATTTCGGACGGTTTCGACCTGCTTTGAAAAATATCTACTAATTTCAACAAAAAACACTGCGTCCTAACTGTACACAAGCAGAAGGGTTCATCCTGGGCGTTGGTGCGAAGGTGTTCACAATCGCCGGGCCGGTGATTGTCTATGGTGTGAGTGCATCGGTAGTGTATGGTTTGATTTATTGGATTACCACATTGTACTAACGGGCGGTCATTGACCGCCCGCTTTTTGCGTTCTTGACACGAATGGAGGATAATGATAAATTTTTGTAAAAAGAATATATGATGAAATGAACCTTTTAGATACGTTGACCGTCTATATATATGAAACCGGTTTTAATGCTACAATGAAGGAGGTGAGGATATGGATGAATTTGAAAAGCTACTGGCATCCGCGAGAATTGCCGTAGAGCGGTTTGTGCGCTACCGGCTTTCATCCCAGACAGATGCAGACGATGTGTTGCAGGAGATTTATCTAACTGCCTACCAACGGTTTGCCCAGCTGAAGAACAAGGATTCTTTCAAAGCCTGGATCATCAGCATTGCCCGGAATAAGTGCAATGATTATTTCCGAAGGGCAGCAGTGCAGATGGAGATATCCATCGAGGAACTGACCCGAAAAGAATTCGCAGTGAATCGGCGCGGTATTTCCGTAGTACATACGGTACGGGAAACCCTGGACTTGCTGGGAGATAAAGATAAGCAAATTCTGTACCTGTACTTCTGGAAAGAGATGCCCCAGCAGGAGATCGCAAAACAGCTGGATATACCGCTCGGAACGGTAAAAAGCAGACTACACACAGCAAAGCAGCATTTCAAAGACAAATATCCATATTCTGCCGCAAAACCGAAAGGAGAAATTACTATGCATAAACTGCCTGAATATATCCCGGATTACACCATTGAGCGCCTGGATGCAGAGCCTTTCCATACTCGTTGGGAGGAAATGCAGGGTTGGATGATCGTGCCCAGACTGGGAGAAAAGCTGACTTGGGGCTTGTATGATTTCCCCAGCCGCAAGCGCAATGAGTATTGTGAAATGGAAGTGGTAGGCAAGGCGGAAGTCCACGGCATCGAAGGTGTTGAGATTGTGGCTGTCCAGTATGAAACCCAGGACTATTACCGTACCGGTGCGTTAGACCGCAGCGAGCGCCGTTTTGTTGCCCAACTGACGGACACCCACAGCCGCTATTTGGCGGAATCTCATGTGGAGGATGGCGTGCGCAAGTGCTATACCTTCCTGGATGGAGAGGCCTTTATCGACAACTGGGGATTTGGCGAGGACAACTGCGGCAACGAAGTGGATCTGCGCCCCAAGGGTCTGCTGACCCGCACTGGTAATGTGATCACCGGTACGACCGCTAAGGAAGTGGTGGATGTTGTTGGCCGCTACAAGGTGACCATTGGCGGCAAGGAATACGATACCGTATGTGTGATGGATATTGAGTGCTTCAATGATGCGGTAGCTTCCGAGCAGTTTGTAGATCAGAACGGCTGTACCGTCTTGTGGCGCCGCTTTAACCGCGATGATTGGGCGATGGATCGTTTCGGTGGCAAACCTTGGAGTGAAACGTTGCCAGAGAATGAGCGCATCACCATTAACGGTCAGACTTATGTCCATTGGTATGACTGTATCTCGGATTATATTCTGTAATCTGAGCGATTTCGACACAAATTGAGTCCTAACAGAACACGAATATATGGGTTCTAACTGTACACAAACAGAGATGATGCCGGGGTCGCTCTAACCGACCTTTTTTGACAAACTGAAACACATCCACTGGAGACCAGTGGATGTGTTTTAATTGGTTGACCAAAGTTAACCACCGGCTCTGCCGGTGGCAAAAAAATAGCTTCTAGCGAGGAGTATAGTAGACAAGAAAAAAGCTCCTCATTATAGTAGAAGTGGTTTGCCGACCACACAACTACAATAATGAGGAGGTCTTAATCGTGAAAGAAAAAGACATAAATAGTTTAGACCATACAACGTGGAGATGTCAATACCATATCGTATTCGCACCTAAATACAGGAGAATGGTAATATACCAGGAGATCAAGGCAGATATAGGAAAGATTCTGCGTCAGTTATGCCAGCAAAAGGGTGTAGAAATAATTGAAGCAAATGCGTGCCCAGATCAAATCCATATGCTTCTAAGTATTCCGCCGAAGTACAGCGTGTCACAAATAATGGGATTCCTTAAAGGAAAGAGCAGTTTAATGATATTCGATAGACACGCCAATCTCAAGTACATGTATGGCAACAGGCACTTCTGGGCCAGAGGGTACTTCATCGATACAGTAGGAAGGAATAAAAAGCAAATAGAGGAGTATATCAAGAACCAACTCCAAGAGGATCAAATAGCCGACCAAATGAGCATCACGGAGTATGTGGACCCGTTTACGGGTCGCGAGAACAAGTAGGCACAGAAAATGCCCCTTAAGGGGCGGCCCGAGAAAGGAATGCAGTCGGCAAACCATTCGGGGCCCCTTTAGGGGCAATAGTCTGTAAAATGCCCTTCTAGGGCTTAATCAAGCCTCCGGCTTAGCCGGAGGTTTTGACTAACAGTCTCAAGAAAACGGGATGCAAACCAGGATAGAGTAGAACATTCAGTTTTGAATTCTATCTGCGTACAGGCAGCAAGAAACATAAAATTGATGCGACATAATCAACTGCATAGTTATAGCCGATTGCAACGCGGTAGAAAGGTTCTTGTATAAATAGTTTGTTATAACGGGTAAGTATATGCTGCAGCAAAGATATCATTTCTGTCAAGTATCTTCAATAAGTTTTTATATTCTGTGAAAAAGTGCAGGAAATCGTTCACAGAGGAATTGTCCAATAGTATCCCTGGCAGCAAGTATTCCTTCACAATTTCAGTCAAATGGAGTATGAGTATAACATCAAGTGTATTGGGAAACACCCTTTATATTAATAAACGAACCACAGCTTAAATAAACTGTGGTTCGAAAAATATAGGAATGAAAAGGTAGTGAATGTCGTGTTAAAAAAACAATAATTATGAGAATTGTGTTTGCTACAATCAGTTCTTCTTGCGGAAACCTTTTACAACGATCTCTATAAAATCCCATACCGGCGGTTCCAGCCATTTATCATAGAGGATACACATATACAGTGCCTGGTGCCAGTTGCGCAGGGGGATAAACCGAATGCCGGGCCGGTTTTCAACGCATTCGTTGGGGATGAACGCAATCCCCATGCCGTTGTCCACAAGATCCAACGCGGCCCGGGCGGTATCTACGGTACAAACCACCGCTTCATCCGTAGGCGTGCCGGTGGTCCATTCCTTAAAGCTCCTGGCCACATCATAATTGAATACCACTTGCGGTTCTCCTACCACCTCCCGGGGATCTATATAATCCCGGTTTGCGAGGTGGTGGGCCAGGGGAACGGCAACGAAGAAATCCCGTTCGTACAACTTGCGGAAATGCAGGCTTCTATCCCGGTCGGAGGAGTCCACGATGGCCATATCCAGCTTCTCCTGGCGCACCATATCCATGAGCTGCTCAGAAGAGGACTCCGTCATATGGAAGCGGATGCGGCTGTTGTTTCGGGCATACTTTACCATTTCTCTGGCAAGGACACCATCCAACGTACCGGAAACCACACCCATGCGGATAACAACAGGCGCTTTACTTCGGCTATCACGCAGCAGTAGTGACGCGCCATGGAGCTTGTTGATCGCTTCGTCCACGGTCTGCTGGTAGAAGCGGCCTTCTTCCGTTAACCGGATATTACGACCCACCTTCTCAAAAAGTTTTACGCCGCCCAAAGAATTTTCCAGGTTGTGAATAGCGCTGCTGAGGGCAGGCTGGGAAATACCCAATCGCGCAGCAGCAGTCGTATAATGTTCCGTTTGCGCCAATACGGAAAAATAAAGCAGATAATTATAGTTCATAAGCCGCCTCCAAATTCATAAGTGCAAGTTATAAATAAAGTACCACAACTTTATTGTTTTTTGCAAGCAAAATCTGTAAAATCAACAAGGTTTTTGCGAAAAACTGACTTTCCGTCGCTTTTATGCGGCGGTTTTGCTGTTTATTCAGCAAGTTCTGTGCTTCGCAGACGGACAAATGTGTATTCTATAAGTAATTTGAATATATGGAGGTTAGCAATGGCACATATCAACGAAGCCGGTGTTAAGAAGATCAATGAGATCTGCGATCGTTACATCGGTGAAAAAACTCCTCTGATGATGATCCTCAGTGACATCCAGAACGAGTACGGCTACATTCCGCTGGAGGTTCAGCAGATCGTTTCCAAGAAGACCGGCATCTCCGTGGCAGAGATCTACGGTGTTGTTACCTTCTATTCCTTCTTCTCTCTGGAACCGAAGGGTAAGTATGTGATTGGCTGCTGCCTGGGTACTGCCTGCTATGTTAAGGGCGCACAGCAGATCATTGACAAGTTCTCTGAGATCCTGGGCGTAAAGCCCGGTGAGACTACCGCTGACGGTTTGTTTACCATCGATGCACTGCGCTGCATTGGCGCTTGCGGCATTGCTCCGGCTGTCACCATCAACGGTAAGGTCTACCCCAAGATGACTGTGGATGCCGTCGCCGGTGTTGTGGAAGAATATCTGGCTAAGGAGGGCAAGTAAATGAAGAATTTTGCGGAACTCGATCAAAAGATTTGCAGCTGCACCGATGCGCTGACCGCCAAGATGGACGGCACGGGCGGCAAGCGTGCGATCCTGCTGTGCGGTGGTACCGGTTGTATCTCCTCCAATTCTATGGATATCAAGGCCAAGTTTGAAAAACTGGTGGAAGAAAATGGCCTGCAGGATAAAGTCACTGTCAATATCGTTGGCTGCTTTGGTTTCTGCTCCCAGGGTCCCTTTGTGAAGATATTCCCCGAGAATACGCTGTACCGTCTGGTAACACTGGACGATGTGGACGAGATCTTTGAAAAGGATATTAAGAGCGGCGAGATCATCGAGCGGCTGCTGTATGTGGAGCCCAACTCTGGCAAGAAGGTGGCCAAGCAGGACGATATCAACTTCTACAAAAAGCAGAAGCGTGTTGCTCTGCACGGCGGTGGTGTCATCAACCCCGAAGACATCAACGAGGCTATGGGCTACGGTGCTTTCCAGGGCTTGAAGAAGGCCCTGTCTATGAAGCCCCAGGAAGTTATCGACGAGGTTCTGGCTGCTGGCCTGCGTGGCCGCGGCGGTGCAGGCTTCCCCTCCGGTAGAAAGTGGTCCTTTGCTGCTGCCAATGATGCAGACCA
>JAZKYA010000111.1:0-61807 GCA_045611945.1 Faecousia sp.
CCCAGGTTCACGGGCTTTATTCCCTTACCCAGCACCAGCAGCGGTACAAACTCCCGGGTATGGTCGGTGGTGGCCAGATATGCCGGGTCGCAGCCATGATCGGCTGTGATCATCACCACATCCCCGTCGCCCAGCGCCTCCATGAATTCGCCCAGCCAGGCATCGAATTCGCTTAATGCGTTGGCATAGCCGTCCACATCCCGGCGGTGGCCGAACTGCATATCAAAATCCACCAGATTCACAAAGCACACACCTCTGAAATCCTGCTTCGCGTAATCCATGGTATGGTCCATGCCGTCGGCATTGCTCTTATTGTACACATGCCCGGTGATTCCCCGGCCGGCAAAAATATCGTAGATCTTGCCCACACCGATGGAATCCAGTCCCGTTTCCTTGACCGCGTCCAGCAAGGTCTTGGCAGGAGGCTCCAGGGAGTAGTCATGGCGGTTGGAAGTGCGCTGGAAGCCCTTGACACTGTCACCTACATAAGGACGGGCAATGACCCGGCCTACGCCGTGCCTGCCCTGCAAAATGGCTCTCGCCTTGCGGCAAGCATCGTACAGCTCCTCCAGAGGGATCCATTCCTCATGGGCCGCCACCTGGAACACAGAATCCGCAGAGGTATAAACGATCCATTTGCCGGTATCGCGCTGCTGCTGTCCGTAATCCCGGATCACATCAGTACCGGAATAGGGCAGGTTACAAAGGACACCGCGGCCTGTGGCTGCTTCGAAGGCATCCAGCACATCTTTGGGAAAGCCCCGGGGATAGGTAGGCAGCGGCTCATGTGACACGATACCGCCGATCTCCCAGTGACCGATGGTGGTGTCCTTACCCATGGAGGCCTCTGTTAAACGGGCCACTGCGCCTTTGGGTTCAGTCACCTTGGGCAGGCAGGTAACACCGTCAATGTTTCCCAGGCCCGCGGCGATCATATTGGGGATATGCAGCTTGGAGGATGCAGCACAGGCCGCCAGAGTGTTGACGCCCGCATCGCCGAATTTCTCAGAATCCGGCATAGCGCCAATACCGAAAGAGTCCAGTACGATCAAGAATACCCGTTTCACCGTAACACCTCCCAAAAGGGTTGCTTTCTTATTTACCACTGTTCCGCGGCAACCGCTACATCCAGAGCCACCTTCATCATCTGGGTAAAGGCGGTCTGGCGCTCATAAGCGGTGGTCTCCACACCCTTGAGGACATGGTCGCTGATGGTGCAGATGCACAGGCCACGCTTGCCGTAACGGGCGGCATTCATATACAGGGCGGCGGCCTCCATTTCCAGAGCCAGAACGCCCATCTTCTTCAGCCCATAGACACTGTCCAGGCCCTCGGGTACGCCCACATGGTCGCCGTAGAATACATCGGAAGAGTTGACATTACCCACATGGTAGACAGCGCCATGAGCCTCACAAGCCTTTACAGCCTCGCTCAGCAGCTCATAAGAAGCGATGGGCGCAAAGGTGCCGGTCAGATGGAACTGGCTTGCCCAACGGGAATCGGTACAGGCGCCCTGGGCCAGCACGATGTCATATACATTGATATGCTCCTGGATAGAGCCGGCAGAACCCACACGGATAATATTCTCCACACCGAAATAGTTGAACAGCTCGTGAGAATAGATGCCGATGGCAGGCATGCCCATGCCGGAGGCCATTACAGACACCTTGACACCCTTATAGTAGCCTGTGTAGCCGTTGACCCCACGGACATTATTCACCAGCACAGGGTTTTCAAAGAAATTCTCCGCAATGAACTTGGCCCGCAGGGGATCACCGGGCATCAGAACGGTCTTACCGAAACCGATCTCGTCCTGTACATTGATATGAGGGGTAACAGCAAATTCAGCCATAGTCATTCTCCTTTTTTGATTAGTAGCTGCCGTCGTTTTCCAGACCTTTTGCGATCTTCACGATGCGGCTGGTACCCAGACGGTCAGCACCCAGGGCGATAAACTTTTCCGCGTCCTCGATGCTGGAAATGCCGCCGGCAGCCTTGATCTTCACATGGGGCGCTACATGCTTAGCAAACAGCTCCACATCGGCGAAGGTAGCGCCGGCCTTGCTGAAGCCTGTGGAGGTCTTGATATAGTCCGCGCCGCTGTCGGAAACGCACTTGCACAGGGCGATCTTTTCTTCATCGGTCAGCAGACAAGTCTCGATGATGACCTTTAGAATACGGCCCATGCAGTGGGCTTTGATCTGGGAGATTTCATCGGTGATCTCTGCCCACTTGCCTTCCTTGGCCCAGCCGATGTTAATGACCATATCCACTTCGTCCGCGCCGTTGGACACTGCGTCATGGGCCATAAAGCATTTGGCCGCAGTGGTAGCATACCCATTGGGGAAGCCGATAACCGTACAAATCGCCAGCTTGTCACCTACATATTCCTTTGCCTGCTTCACAAAGGAAGCAGGAATGCAGACAGAAGCCGTTTTATACTTCATTCCGTCATCGCAGATGCCCTTAATCTCCTCCCAGGTAGAGGCCTGGCCCAGCAGGGTGTGGTCGCATTTGGCAAGAATCGCTGATAATTCCATAGTGAAATTCTCCTTCATCATTTAGTGGGAGCCGTGAAGCTTGATCTTACGCTTTTCCCGGATACCCCGGATCCAGCATTTATGGCACATGGCTATGTAGCTGTCGTTGCCGCCCAGCACCACCTGTTCACCCTGGGTAATAATATACCCATTACTGTCAATACGGGCATTGACCGTAGCCTTGGAGCCGCAGTCACAAATGGTCTTGATCTCCTGGATGGTGTCAGCGACCTCCATCAGCCGGCGGCTGCCGGGGAAGAGACAGCACAGAAAGTCCGTCTTTAAGCCAAAGCATATCACCGGTACATTAAATTCATCCACAACGGCCCGAAGCTGGTCGATCTGCTCCGGGGTAAAAAACTGGCATTCATCGGCGATGATCACATGACACCGGCCCTGCTGGCAGCACTGAAACCTGTCATACACATCCGCTCCGGGCGCTACCGTCTCCACCTCTGCTTCCAGGCCAATGCGGCTGCGCAGAATATTCACTCCATCCCGGGTATCGGCACTGGGCTTGATGAGCCACACATTCAGACCGTTTTCCTCATAATTGTATTTGGTGATCAGCGCCTGGGCCGTCTTACTGGAACCCATCGCGCCATACTTGAAATAAAGCTTTGCCACAGGACACGCCTCCTTCTCTATCTCATTTCATTATACAAAATTTTGATCCGTTATGCAAGAAAATAAATACCGGTGGCACATGCGCGATGTCCTTAAGGGACAATCGCGCCCTGAGATAAATCCCTTGTAGGCTTTGCGATATGCTGCTAACGCATCTCGATATACCTACGGTTCGATATGTTTGCTTCGCAAACGAAGGATTTATCTCATATCGAATTGCCCCATAGAGGCAATATATCGAATGCGAATATTGTGAGCATATATCGAGTTGGCACAGCCGACATATCGACAAAAACAAGGGGCTATTGCAAAATGGTGCAACAGCCCCTTAGGTAATTTATAATCTCTACGCTAACAACACCACAGTTAGCACACCGGTATATACAAAATCAGCTGTTCTGGAGCTGCTGCTTGTTGTACTGCAGGGTATAGAGCTGGTAGTACCGGCCCTTCTGGTGCAGAAGCTCCTGGTGGGTACCCTGCTCCAGGATCTCACCCTTGGACAGCAGGATAATATTGTCTGCATGCTGGATGGTAGAAAGCCTGTGGGCAACCACCAGCATGGTGCCGATGTTTTTCATTTTCTCCAGAGAGTCCTGGATCAGCACTTCCGTCTCCGTATCGATATTGGCGGTAGCTTCATCCAGGATCATCACCGCAGGCTTGTGGATGATGGTACGGGCAAAGCTCAGTAGCTGCCGCTGTCCGGCGGAGAAGTTGTTGCCCCGCTCCCGGACCACTTCGTCCAGGCCCTGCTCCAGCTTACCAACGAAACTGTCCGCGTTCACATAGCGGCAGGCTTCCCACACAGCCTCGTCGGTCACATCGTCCTTGCGCAGCAGGATATTGCTGCGGATGGTACCGGAGAACAGGAATACATCCTGGAGCATCTGGCCGAAGTGACGGCGCAGAGAAGAAATTTTGATCTTCTTGATATCGATGCCGTCGATCAATATCTGGCCCTTCTGGATATCGTAGTTGCGGCAGATCAGGCTCAGAATGGTGGTCTTACCGGAGCCGGTAGAGCCAACGAAAGCCACCGTCTGCTTGGGCTGCACATGGAAGGAAACACCCTTCAGCACCCACTCGCCGGGCTTGTAGGCAAACCAGACATCCTTGAATTCGATCTCGCCCCTGATCTCATCCAGTTCCATGGCATCCGGCTCGTCCACCACCTCAGGGACCATATCCAGAATGGTGAAGATCTTCTCAGCAGAAGCAAAGGACCGCTGCAGCATATCAAACTGCTCTGCAAGGGTCTGAATGGGGTTAAAGAACCGGGAAATATAGCCGTAGAAGGCAACCACCGTGTAGCTGGTAATGGTCTGGCCCAGAAACGCCGTATCCTGGATATAGCCCTTAGCGCCAAAGTAGAACAGGCACATATTGGTGGATACGAACAGCATATACACCATGGGCCGGAAGATGCCAAAGACAAACATCCGGTTGAACTTTGCCTTTTTCAGCTTATTGCTGCGGCCCAGGAAGTCCTGCAGTTTTGCTTCTTCCTTATTAAAGATCTGGGTGATCTTGATGCCGGACAGGTTCTCAGACAGGTAGGTGTTGATATCGGTAGTGGCGTTGCTCACCTGCCGGTGTACCCGGCGGGAGAACTGGCGGAATACCACTGTAAAGAGGATCACAAAGGGTACAAAGCACAGCACCATCAGCGTCAGCACATAGTTGACCATCAGCATCACCACCAGAATACCCACAACAACCATGGAGTTCTTTGCCAGGGTGACAATGATATTGGTAAACATGAAGCTGATCGCGTTGGGATCGTTGGTAACACGGGTTACCAGCTTACCCACAGGGATGTTGTTCAGCTGCTCGTGGCTGAGCTGCTCCACATGGGTAAATACATCCAGACGGATCTGGGACAGGATCTTCTGGCCTGTTTTCTGCAGGATCATAGCCTGGGCATAGGTACAGACCAGGGAAACGATCAGGATACCCGCATAGAAGGCTACCACCGTAAACAGGTAGCGCAGCTCAAAGCCGGAGCCCTCCTTGATCACATCCTGGATATGGGCCATCATCAGCGGCGAAACCAGATCGTAGCCGATGGAAAACAGCATGATAAAGAATACCGCGATGAAGTTTTTGTAGTATGGCTTGGCGTACCGCAGAAGCCGGGTGACGATCTCCTTGTCGGACATGTGCCGCTCCCGGTCAGTCATATCCTCCTTATGCTTCTTCAGAATACTGAAAGCTATCAGAAACAGCGTGGCAAACACGCCAATGATAGCGCCTACAATGAGGATGGGCAGATACTCACGCATTCTGCTCGCCTCCTTCCTCTTCCAGCCGCTGCAGGTCTACCATCTTCCGGTATTCCGCATTCGTTTCATACAGTTCACTATGCGTGCCTACAGCCGCCAGGCAGCCGTCCTCCACAAACAGGATCTTGTCCATCTTTTCGATGGTGGAGATCCGGTGGGCGATGAGAATGGTGGTCTTGCCGGCCCGGGTAGCCCGCAGATTCCCCAGAATGGTGGTCTCCGTCTTGGTGTCCACCGCGGAAACGGAATCATCCAGAATCAGAATGGGGGCATCCTTCATCAGTGCCCGGGCAATGGAAATACGCTGCTTCTGACCGCCGGAAACGGTAACGCCCCGCTCACCCAGAACTGTGCCATAGCCCTGCTGGAATTCCTTGATATTACTGTGGACATCCGCCATCCGGGCAGCCTGGGTCACACCGGCGGTACTGCCGTCCGCAACGCCGAAAGCAATGTTATTTTCAATGGTATCAGAGAACAGGAAATTATCCTGGGGCACATAGGCACAGCCGGAGCGCAGATCCCGGATCGCCACATCGTTGACATCGTGGCCATCAATGAAAATCGTGCCGTCGGGTACATTGTAGGTTCTGAGGATCAGATCCACCAGGGTGGTCTTACCGGAGCCGGTCTTGCCCACAAGGCCCACATTTTCGCCTGCGTTGATCTTAAAGGAGACATCTTTCAGGCAGTCATACTCACCGTCGGGGTAGCGGAAGGTCAGATTCTTAAATTCGATATCACCCCGGATCTGAGGCAGCGCCATGACACCCTCCCGGTCCTTCACATCGATCTGCGCATCCAATAGCTGGCTGATGCGCTCCAGGGATGCTTTACCCCGGGAGCCCATATCGATCAGCTCAGAAACTGCCATAATGGGCCAGATCACCGCGTTGAAGTAACCGATAAATTCCATTAACTGGCCTGCGGTGAAAACTTCCTCATGGACCAGGTAACCGCCGTAACCCAGAATGATGCAGATAACACTTTCCACAAACAGGGTCACCAACACACGGAACAGCACAGCCGTCTTGGTATGGTCGATATTGGCTTCCTCATTTTCCACATTCAGCTTCTTGAAGGCCCACAGTTCCTTGGCTTCCTTAACAAAAGCCTTGATCACCGCAATGCCGGAGAAGCTCTCCTGGGAGAAATCAGACAGCTTGGAAAACGCCGCCTGGCGGGTATCCCATTTCTGCTGCAGCCGCCGTCCCACGATGGTAGCGGAAGCCAGCAGAAACGCCATGGGGATCAAGGACAGGCCGGTAAGCACCGGATTCATCTGCCACATATCGGTAATGGCCAGAACGCCCAACAGCACCGCGTCAAAGAACATCATAACGCCCCAGCCAAAGCATTCCTGCACCGTATCCAGATCGTTGGTAAACAGGCTCATCAGATCGCCTACCTTGTTGATCTGGTAATACTGGCGGCTTAAATCCTTGGCATGGTCAAACATCCGGTTGCGCAGATCCGCTTCCAGGCGTACCGCGCTGCCGAAGAAGCAGACACGCCACAGGAAGCGGCCGAACACCATAGCCAGAATGATCTTCACCATGGGCATACAGATGCCGTCCAGCACAAGTTGCATGTCAAAAGGAATCCGGACACCGCTGTCCATGATATAACCGTAGGACATACCATCGATGACCATACGGTACAGCTTTGGTATCTCTAATTGCAGGAAGTCAACCATTACAAGCGATGCCAGACCGCCAATGAGCCATAGGATGTACTTGCCGTAATAACGGTTGATATGTTTACCAAATATCATTTTGGCTTCCCCCTTTTCTTTTCACATTGGTTGTCATTGTAGCACATACGGTCATAAAATGGAAGAGGGTTTGCAAAATATTTGTGGCGGTCGCAACATTATTTTTATTAAAAACCAGCAGCGCCCTGGGGCGCTGCTGAGACTGTCAAAAAAGTTCGCACCAAGGCCCCCTCTGACGAGGGCTCTGGCACAGCGAAGCTGTGACTGGGGGAGAGATATAGACGAAAGGTTTGTATAATATAAGAAATTACAGTAAAATTCAAACATTTTCTCTCCCTTAGTCGCCTGCGGCGACAGCTCCCTCACCAGAGGGAGCCTTGAGCGCATCCATCCCAAAGGTTTTTTGACAGACTGAGCAGCGCCCTGGGGCGCTGCTGCTTTCAGATTATTCTAATTCGAACGCGCCCGTGTAGAGCTGATAGTAAGTGCCTTTCTGGGCGATCAGTTCCTCATGGGTACCCCGCTCGATGATCCGGCCCTGTTCCAGAACCATGATGCAGTTGGAGTTCATGACTGTGGACAGCCGGTGGGCAATCACAAAGGTAGTTCTGCCCTTCATCAGCGCATCCATACCCTTTTGTACCAGAGCTTCCGTACGGGTGTCGATGGAGGAGGTCGCCTCGTCCAGGATCATGACCGGAGGATCGGCTACCGCCGCCCGGGCAATGGCAATAAGCTGCCGCTGACCCTGGGACAGGCTGGCGCCGTTTCCTGTCAGCTCCGTGTCATAACCGTTGGGCAAACGGGTGATAAAATCGTGGGCATTGGCCAGCTTCGCTGCCTGGATACATTCTTCATCGGTCGCATCCAGCTTGCCGTAGCGGATATTATCCATCACCGTACCGGTAAAGAGGTTGGTATCCTGCAAGACGATACCCAAAGACCGGCGCAGATCTGCCTTTCTGATCTTATTGATGTTGATGCCATCATAGCGGATCTTGCCGTCGGCAATATCATAGAAACGGTTGATCAGATTGGTGATGGTTGTCTTACCCGCGCCGGTAGCGCCCACAAAGGCCAGCTTCTGGCCGGGCTTGGCATACAGGGTAATGTTATGCAGCACCGGCTTCTCCGGCACATAGGAGAAGTCCACATCATCCATGGTGATATCGCCCTTGACCTCCGTGTAGGTCACAGTGCCATCGGCCTGATGGGGATGCTTCCAGGCCCAGCGCCCGGTACGCTCTGCGCATTCTGTCAGATTTCCGTTTTCATCCTCTTTTGCATTCACCAGGGTCACATAGCCATCGTCAGCTTCCGGTGCCTCGTCCATCAGCTCAAAGATGCGCTCCGCGCCTGCCAGAGCCATTACGATGGCATTGATCTGGTTGCTGACCTGGGAGATGGGCTGATTGAAGGTGCGGCTTAGAAGCATAAAGGTCATCAGGTTGCCCAGGGTGATCATTCTACCCTCCGACGCCACCACAATGATGCCGCCAACGATAGCCAGCACCGCGTACTGGATATAACCCAGGTTATTATTGACCGGGCCCATCATGTTGGTCAGCTTGCCTGCCGTATAGGCGTTCTGGCACAGCTCCTCGTTGAGCTTGTCAAATTCATCCTTGCAGGCCTGCTCATGGTTGAATACTTTCACGACCTTCTGGCCGTTTACCATTTCTTCCACAAAGCCGTTCAACGCGCCCAGAGACCGCTGCTGACCGATAAAATACTTACCGGCTTTTCCCACAATCTTGACAGTGATAAACAGAATACAGCTCACCGTCACCAGAATCACCAGTGTCAGAATCCAGGAGGCTCTCAGCATGGCGGTAAAGACTACCACCAGGGTGATGATGGAGCTGATACAGTTGGGGATGGATTGGGACACCATCTGCCGCAGAGTATCGATGTCGCTGGTGTAGCGGGACATAATGTTGCCTGCGGTGTTGCTGTCAAAGTAGCGCAGAGGCAGCCGCTGCATCTTGGTAAACATCTCGTCACGAATTCTCTTTTGGGTGCCTTGCGCAACGGAAACCATCAGAAACTGCTGCAGGAAGGATGCTGCCATACCGGCAGCAAAGACGAGAGCAATAGAGAACAGATATTTTGCAAGGGGCGCGAAATCCGAAGAACCGGAGGCTACCATAGGCAGAATGTAATCATCCACCAGTTTGCCCACATTCTCGCTGCCCCGGGTCTGGGCTACTGCTGCCACGACGATACACACAAGCACCAGCAGCAGATTGGGAATGTATTTTCTCATATAACCCAGCAGCCGCAGCAGGGTCTTTTTGGGATTTTTCGCCTTGCGGCCATCGCCGCGCATTCTGACTGGAGGCATTTATTCGTCCCCCTTTCTCTGGGATTCATAGACTTCCCGGTAGATTGCACTGGTCTGGAGCAGTTCCGTGTGAGTGCCTACATCCACTACCATGCCGTTATCCAGAATGACGATCATATCCGCATCCTGCACAGAAGCTACACGCTGGGCAATGATCAGCTTAGTGGTGCCGGGGATCTCAGTGCGGAAGGCTTCCCGGATGGAAGCGTCGGTACGGGTATCCACCGCAGAGGTAGAGTCGTCCAGAATGAGGATCTTGGGCTTTTTCAGCAGCGCCCGGGCAATACAGAGCCGCTGCTTCTGGCCGCCGGATACATTGGTGCCGCCCTGCTCGATCTTGTGGTCGTACCCATCGGGGAAGGCTTCAATAAAGTCGTGGGCGCAGGCCAGCTTACAGGCATGGATCAGCTCCTCGTCGGTTGCATTAGGATTGCCCCAGCGCAGATTTTCCTTGATCGTACCGGAAAACAGCACATTCTTCTGCAGCACCATGGCCACTTCATCCCGAAGCACTTCCAGGTCATATTCCCGCACATCCACGCCGCCCACCCTGACGCTGCCCTCGGTCACATCGTAAAGCCGGGGAATCAGCTGCACCAGGGTAGTCTTACTGGAACCGGTACTGCCAAGAATACCCACCGTAGCGCCGCTGGGGATGTGCAGATTCACTTCCTTCAGAGCCCGGTGCTTGGCTTCGGCAGCATAACGGAAGCCCACATTTTCAAAATCCACAGAACCGTCCTTTACTTCGGTCACAGCAGAAGTTTCCGGACTGACCAGATTGGGCTGTTCCGTAAGGATCTCATAGCAGCGCTTCAAAGGGGCACGGCTCATGGTGATCATAACGAATACCATGGAGAACATCATAAAGGAGGAAAGGATCTGGGTGGTATAGGTAAACAGGGAGCTGAGCTGGCCGGTGGTCAGACCCAAGTCAGGATTGTTGCCGGAAGCAACCACCATCTGGGCGCCAAACCAGGAGATCACGATCATGCAGCCATAGACACAGAACTGCATGATGGGGCTGTTCAACGCCAGAATCCGCTCTGCCAGAGAAGCGTCCTTGGAAATTGCGCTGGAAACCTCCGTGAACTTATCGGTTTCCTTTTTATCTCTGACAAAGCTTTTGACCACACGAATGCCATGGATATTTTCCTGAACTACCATATTCAGCTTATCGATCTTCTTGAACATCCGGTCGAAGATCTTGAACACTGCCGGTGTCAGCAGGGTTAGTGCCACCACCAGAATGGGCAGCGCCGCGCAGAACACCATGCTCAGCCGCACATTGATATTCAGAGCCGAGGTAAAGGCCAGAATCAGCATCATGGGGCTGCGGATGGCCATACGGATCATCATCTGGAATGTCATCTGCAGATTCGCCACATCACTGGTCAGCCGGGTGACAATGGACGCGGTGGAAAACTTATCAATGTTGTGAAAACTAAAGCGTTGAACATGGTGGAACATATCATGGCGCAGGTTCTTGGCAAAGCCGGTGCCTGCCCGGGAAGCAAACCAGGCAGAGGCCACGCCAAAGCACAGGCTGCAAATAGCGCAGATCACAAGCTGGATGGATTTCTGTACCACTACGGTCATATTCTGCAGCACAATGCCGTAGTCATACAGGTCTGCCATTACCAGTGGAATCAGCACCTCCATGGACACTTCACCGATCATGGCAATGGGACTGAGCAGTGCCGCCCACTTATACTCCCGGATACACCGGGCAAGTCGTCTGATCAACGGAGATTCCTCCTTTTTAAAATAACATACAGAATATATTTTACTCCTGTTGCGGCGCAATCGCAAGGGTTTTCAGAAAAAGTTTACATTTTAATAGCAGCGCCGTCACAGGGTCATGCGCACAAACAACACAGCCGCCGGCCATCAGGCCAACGGCTGTGTTGCTTCTGATTCAGCAGGCATCCGGCTGCCGGGATCATTTACACCAATGTAGCAGCCATCACGGCTTTGATGGTATGCATCCGGTTTTCCGCTTCGTCAAAGACGATGGATTGCTCGCTCTCGAACACTTCGTTGGTGACCTCCATACAGTCAATGCCGAATTTCTCGTGGATCTGCTTGCCAATGACGGTATTCAGATCGTGGAATGCGGGCAGGCAGTGCATGAAGCGGCACTGACTGCCTGCGTTATCCATCATCGCTTTATTCACCTGGTAAGGTTTCAGCGCCTCAATGCGCTCCTGCCATACATTGTCCGGTTCGCCCATGGATACCCAGACATCTGTGTAGATCACATCGGCGTTTTTGGTCGCTGTCATTGGATCGGTGATGAATTCCAATACTGCACCGGTCTCATTGGCAATGGTCTGGCAGGCGGCAATCAACTCCCTATCAGGGAAATAGCTTTCCGGCGCGCAGGCTACAAAGTGCATACCCATTTTGGCGCAGCCCACCATCAGAGAATTGCCCATGTTATAGCGTGCGTCACCGCAGTAGACGAGCTTTTTACCCTTGAGGGTGCCAAAATGCTCTTGGATGGTCAGAAAATCTGCCAGAATCTGCGTTGGATGAAATTCGTTGGTCAGTCCGTTCCAAACGGGAACACCTGCGTACTTGGCAAGTTCCTCTACGATGGCCTGACCGTAACCCCGGTATTCGATGCCATCGTACATACGGCCAAGCACCCTTGCGGTATCGGCAATGGATTCCTTTTTGCCCATCTGCGAACCGCTGGGGCCGAGATAAGTGACGGACATACCCAGGTCGGCACCAGCAACCTCAAAAGCGCAGCGTGTTCTGGTGGAATCCTTCTCAAAGAGCAACACAATGTTCTTACCCTCACAAAGCCTGTGAGGAATACCTGCTTTCTTCTTTGCCTTAAAATCCGCGGCAGATGCCAGTAACTGCCCGATCTCAGCAGGGGTCAGGTCCAGCAGCTTTAAAAAATGATTGCCTTTCATAAGAATCCTCCTTATAAAACCTTTGCCAGAAATGTTTTCAGCCGGTCGGATTGGGGATTGCCGAAAATTTCCTCCGGGGTGCCTTCTTCCGCGATCACACCGTCATCCAAAAACAGAACACGGTTGGATACCTCACGGGCAAACGCCATTTCGTGGGTAACCACCACCATAGTCATTCCCTTTTTGGCAAGGGCCTTCATAACATCCAGCACTTCACCGACCATTTCGGGATCCAACGCAGAGGTCGGCTCATCAAACAGCATTACATCGGGGTCCATGCAAAGGGCACGGACGATGGCGACACGCTGCTTCTGACCGCCGGAGAGCTTGTTCGGATATGTATTTGCCCGGTCAGCCAGATCAACACGGCTCAAAAGTCCCATAGCGGTTGCCTCCGCTTCTGCCTTGGGGACTTTTTTCAACATCACCGGCGCACAGGTCAGATTTTCCAAAACCGTCATATTGGGAAATAGATTAAACTGTTGGAACACCATACCCATTTTTTGCCGGTGGAGGTTCAGATTTGTCTTGGGAGCAGCCAGATCCACGCCATCAAAGATGATCTTTCCACCGGTAGGCTTTTCCAGCATGTTCAGGCAGCGAAGGAAGGTGGACTTTCCGGAGCCGGAGGGCCCGATCACACAGACTACATCACCTTTATTGATCGTCACATTTACCTCTTTGAGGACCGGAGTTCCCTGAAAGCTTTTACTTAAATTCTCAACTCTTATCACTTTTTGCCAACTTCCTTTCAAACGACCCCAACAGGCTCGTAAGCACCACGACCAATGTCAGATAGATCAAAGCCACCAGCAGCAGCGGGTTGAGCGCGTCATGGGTATTATTGCGGATCAAATTGCCTGCACGGGTCAGATCGACGATGGTAACATAGCCGGCAACGGAGGTTTCCTTCAGGAGCGCGATCAGCTCGTTTCCGATCGCCGGCAGGATGTAACGGATCGCTTGGGGAAAAATGACCTTACGCATTGCCTGCCCACGGGACATACCCAGACTGCGGCCTGCTTCCATCTGTCCTTTGTCCACAGCATTGATACCGCTGCGGATAAGCTCTGCCATGTACGCGCCGGAGTTGATACCAAAAGCAAGGATCGCCACCGTCAGATCGGATGCCGTCACCAAAATGATCAGATAGAAGATCAGAAGCAGTACGGTAATCGGAATACCGCGGATGACGGTGGTATACAGGTCGCACAGCAAGGCCAGCGGTTTCAGTTTGGGGGATTCCTCAGCAAAATACTTGATAATCGCAATGAGCGAACCAATCATAACACCGATCAGCAGCGCACCTACGGTAATTATGATCGTATTGCGAAAGCCCTCGATGATGTATCGGTAACCGCCGCTTACAATAAATGTTTCGTTCAGTTTTTCAAGCCACGCATTCAATGTGGGATCTCCTTTCGCTTTATGAAAGCGAGGGATAGAGCCATGCAGACCCTATCCCGTCACTGTCTGTTATGATATCCTTAGGGAGCAGTGTAAGGTGCGTCGTACTTTTCGAAAATAGAAGCAACAGTGCCGTCGGAGAGGAGCTTATTCAGGATCTCATTGATCTTTTCCACCAGATCTTCACTGCCGAATGCAAACGCGAATGCATAAGGCTCCGTTGTCATTGCTTCGTCCAAAATAACCAGCGGCGCATCGGGATGGTCTTTGTTGTAAGCCGCGACCATCTCTGCTGCAGTCAGGTCGTCAATGACCCATGCGTCCACTTTACCCACCGTCAGTGCGGCCTCCGCATCCGCATTGGCGGCAAACGCCTTCACGGTATAGCCATTTTTCATGCAGAATTCCTCGGCAGTGGTACCGGTCTGAACAGATACGGTCTTGCCGGCCAGATCATCCTTGCAGGTAATAGGGCTGTCGCTCGTTACCACGATCGCCTGCGCGGCAAGGCAGTAAGGAACGGTAAAGAGTGTGTTCTTCTCCCGTTCGGGAGTCACAGAAATGCCGGAAACGCCGACCTGGAACTTACCGGTCTGCACACCAGGCAGAACAGAGTCAAAATCCATCTGCTTGATCTCCAGGGAAACTCCCAGTTCCTTACAGATCAGTTCCATAATTTCGACCTCAATGCCTTCCACTTTGCCATCCGCGCTCAGGGACTCAAAGGGAGGGAAGTCGGGACTGGTACCGATGACCAGCTTACCGGCCTTCTGTACACTCTCAACGGTTACTGTTTTCGTACCACAAGCAGTCAAACAGCCGGCTGCCATAACCAGTACCAGACACAAAGCAACTACTTTCTTAAGCATAATAATTCCTCCTAAATACATTCTTTTACAAATTGAATCTGTGCTTCAACGGATGCAACGGATGTGCCTCCCTGAGAGCTCCGCTTTTGCACACAGTTGAAAAGGTCAATGGCAGGATACAGGTCATCTACAAACAGATCGCTGTACTGCCGGTAGATATCCAGCGTCAAGTCCTCCAAAACGGTGTTGTTTTGGATGCAGTAGGCAACCAGCGCACCGGATATCTTATAAGCGCTGCGGAAGGGCATTCCCTTTTTGACCAGATAATCGGCCAGATCGGTAGCATTGATAAACCCCTTCTGTGCCGCGCGCTTCATATTGCCGCAGTTTGCCGTCATGGTGTCAACCATGCCTGTGAACACCTGCAGGCACATGGTAACGGTGTCACAGGCATCAAAAACGGCTTCCTTATCCTCCTGCATATCCTTGTTATAGGCAAGGGGAAGTCCCTTCAGAGTTGTCAGCAGTGCCATCAGATCACCGTAGACACGGCCTGTTTTGCCGCGCACCAGCTCCGCCATATCGGGATTCTTCTTCTGCGGCATGATCGACGAGCCGGTGGTATAGGCATTGGAAAGTTCTATAAATTTAAATTCCCAGCTGGACCACAGGATGATCTCCTCAGAAAAACGCGACAGGTGCATCATCAGAATGCTGAGGCTGCTGATGAGCTCCACGCAGAAATCCCGGTCGGAAACCCCGTCCAGGGAGTTCAAGCAAATACCGTCGAAACCCAGCTTTTCCGCTTCAAAGACACGGTCCGTATCATAGGTGGTGCCGGCCAGGGCGCAGCAGCCGATGGGACTGATGTTGGTACGCCTGCGGCAGTCGCCCAGACGGTCCACATCCCGCAGGAGCATCATGGCGTATGCCATCAGATGGTGTCCGAAAGTGATGGGCTGCGCCCGCTGCAGGTGCGTATAGCCGGGCATGATGGCATCTTTGTAGGTTTCCGCTTTACTCACGACCACAGCGATCAGTGACTTGACCAGCCCTGTGATGGTGTCGATCTGCTCACGCAGGTACATCCGTGTGTCCAGAGCCACCTGATCGTTGCGGCTGCGGGCAGTGTGCAGCTTTTTACCCACATCACCGATGCGCTCGGTCAAAACCTGCTCAACGAACATGTGAATATCCTCGCAGCTGCTGTCGAATTGCAGCTTACCGCTGTCCAGATCACATAGGATCGCTTCCAGCCCTGCAATCAGGGTATCGGCATCCTGCTGGGAAAGAATGCCCTTGGCAGCCAGCATAGCGGCATGGGCCATGGAACCGGTGATGTCCTGTCGGTACATCCGGCAGTCGAAATGAATGGAGGAGTTAAAATCATCCGCCAGCTTATCTACATTGCCGTCGGTCCTGCCTGCCCACATCTTTGCCATGAGAAAATCTCCTTACTTTTTGTTCTGTGCGTCGACCATGGCCTTAACCTGGATGGGAAGGCCATAGAGGTTGATAAATCCGCCGGCATCGGCCTGATTGTAATCACTTTCACCAAAGGTCGCGATCTCCTCAGAGTACAGAGAGTAGTCGCTCCATACACCGGCGTTGATCATATTGCCCTTGTACAGCTTCAGCCGCACCTTACCGGTGACAGTCTCCTGCGTCTTATCGACAAAGGCAGCAAGGGCTTCGCGCAGGGGGGTGAACCACTGGCCATTGTAAACCAGCTCTGCGTAGGTGATCGCCAGTCTCTGCTTTTCATGCAGGGTCATCTTGTCGAGACAGATGCTCTCAAGAACGCTGTGGGCTTTGTAAAGGATCGCGCCGCCGGGGGTCTCGTATACGCCGCGGCACTTCATGCCGACAAGTCTGTTTTCAACGATGTCCAACAGGCCGATACCGTTGGCACCACCGATCTCGTTCAGCGCCAGAATGATGTTCTTGGCGCTCATCTTTTCACCGTTAAGCGCCACAGGAACGCCCGCTTCAAATTCCAGAGTAATGTAGGCGGGAACATCCGGTGCCTGAATGGGAGAAACGCTCATCTCCAGGAAGCCGGGTTTCTCATACTGGGGCTCATTACCGGTATCCTCCAGATCCATACCCTCGTGGCTCAGATGCCACAGGTTCTTATCCTTGGAGTAATTGGTCTCCCGGTTGATCTTCAGAGGAATATTGTGTGCTTCGGCATAGTCAATCTCCTCTTCGCGGGATCGGATATTCCACTCACGCCAGGGCGCAATGATCGGCATGTTGGGCGCAAAGTGCTTGATCGAAAGCTCGAAGCGCACCTGATCGTTACCCTTACCGGTACAGCCATGGCAGATGGCATCTGCTCCCTCTTTTAAAGCCACCTCCACCAAGCCCTTGGCAATGCAGGGTCGGGCGTGGCTTGTGCCAAGCAGGTACTCCTCGTAGACAGCACCGGCCTTCATGCAGGGGATGATGTAGTCATCCACATACTCTTCGGTCAGATCCAGGACATACAGCTTGGAAGCACCTGTCTTAAGTGCCTTCTCTTCCAGACCCTCCAGCTCGTCTGCCTGGCCCACATTGCCGGACACCGCGATGACCTCGCAATTATTATAGTTTTCCTTCAGCCAGGGAATAATAATGGATGTATCCAGGCCGCCGGAGTAAGCCAGAACGACTTTCTTGATGTTTTCCTTTTTCATAACGGGTTCCTCCCTGTGCGTTAAATATGCACGAATTATACACATATATGCAGGTTTTGTCAACCATATATGAATAATATTCATGCTTTAAAAGAATATACAGCATTTATACATATTTTCGCCTGCAGTACAACCGGGATGTTTGTGCATTATGGCAACGATTTCCACCCCATAAACGGCTCATGCCTGTCGTGGCCTGCGATCCACGCCGTGCCGCGGTACAATATTTCTGAAAGAAGCAATACTACTTTATGGTAACAGCGCATTTTGCGTGCCGTTGGGATCTTTGATCCAAAAATTAGCCGCTGACCTGATGGTCAGCGGCTGCTGCTTACAGTAAATTCTGCATTACCTCTTCAATCTGATAATTCCCATCCAACTTAAGATCGCATTCCAAATTGTCGTACATTCCATGCCTGGATTCCAACATCTTCTCCAGCGGCAGCGGCAGATTGCCGCCCATCCGTTCCTTAAATCTTTCTTTGATGATTTCCAGGTCCGCTGTCAGAACGATCCGAAACGCGCCTTCCGGCAGCAGTGGGATATGCTCCCTTTCCGTGATAAGGTATACGATATTGTCACCGGTTACAGCTTCCCTCAAGATCGTTTTAAATTTTTCCAACGCCACGGAGGGATTCTTTTCCAACCGAAGGTAATCTTTGCCCGCATAGATCCTGGCAGTCAGCTTTTGGCTGATCTGATTTGCCAATGTGGATTTACCGACACAGTTTTCACCTATAATTGCTATTAACATTTCTATTTCCTCTTTTTATATCTGCCTATGAGACTGTAACATACCTGACAGGGAGTAAACTTGTCCTGTGCCGCCGGTCACCGTTATTCACCGCCATCGGATTTCACATAATAATGCCGCGCCAGCCATCTGGCAATACCCGCTGTGCCGGGATGTATCATGCGCTCGTTGATGTTCAGCTGATCCAGAATATCCCGCAATTCCCACCGCAGGCCCTTATCAATCACATATTTTACAGTATTCTCCGTATGGGTATCCAAAAAGGTTTCCAAATCTGTGATGCCGCTGGGAATGGCGGAGAAGAAGGAATACTGGTTGACGATGCGCTGATCCACAGACGGCGGTTCAAAACAGACCAACGCCTGGTCTCCCATATCCGCGTCATACTGCTCAATATCCTCCGCCAGTGCTGTCAGATCATCCAGAGAGAATACAAAGGTGTTTTTACGCTCCAGATATTCCTGGTATTTGGGCGGCAGATTACGGTTCAAGTCCCGCAGGTCAATGCGCCATACCACGCAGTCCCGCTGTCCCAGTTTATCCAGATTGTCCTCCGTATTGGCAAAATGCAAAGCCACTAAGGTCGAATGTGTCCAGTCCAGCAGGCGGGTGGGCAAACCATAATGCTGTCCAATGACCATGGCCTTCCAGACGGATTCGTTGATGGAGGGATCTTCAATGCGTACATAGTTTATAAAATTATCCAGCAGGGGCTGCTCCAGCTTGGCATAGGCGCCTTTGCAGTTACGGCTCAGACTGGTGGTAAGATTGTAAGACACATTGCGCATACCCCGATAGAAGTATGAACTTCTGGTTCTGTCGATCGTAGCATTATAGGTCTGCTCAAAAATCAGGTCTTGAATGCCGTCGATGGTGTCGATATACTTTACTGTGATCATAAAACACCCTCCTGAAAGCTCTGATAAAATTTTATCATCGATCTATTTGAAAATCAACAAAAAGTACAGCCATATTATCTCACAAATCAATATCTCAGAAACAAAGTCCAAGCTTTCTGGAATGATTGGTTTGGCAGAATTCTGCTGACAAACGAAACTGAGGATTTTGCAGTTATTCCTTTGTTTACCCGTCCCGAAAAGACTGTTCTGTGAAATAGCAACAGGAAACATGGGTGAAAGATTTATCAATTTATGAAAAAAGTTAGCCGGCAGGCTGTTGACTTTACCGGAATAAATTGCTAAAATATCATTACATATTGAAAAGGCGATAGAGCGAAAACCAGTAATCGTTTGATTTACTTTCCAGAGAGCTGCGGTTGGTGCGAAGCAGTATTGTAAAGAACGGTGAATTCCTTTCGTGAGCTGTTGGCTGAAGGTTATTGAAAACTGTGTCGGCTATGCCGGGTTCGACCGTTATATCGACGGGGTGTGTCAGCACCCTTTGAGGCTTGTTCCGTGAGGAACAGGCGAAGCAGAGTGGTACCACGGTCTATGACTGTCCCTGTTCATTCCCTTTTTGGATGAACAGGGATTCTTTGTTTTCCACGGCTCACAAAAAATTGCCCTTTCGGCTTATATTAAGGAGATGCAGTATGGTCGCCAAAAAAATGCTGGAGTTAGGCCGCAACAATTCGGTCATTCGCGATATTGCGGAATACGGGAAACATCGGTGCGAAGAAATCGGTTCTGATAATGTATTTGATTTCAGCATTGGCAATCCCAATGTGCCTGCACCCCAGATTGTAACTGATACATTGCAATCCCTGATTGCGCAAACCCCCGCCGTTTCCCTGCATGCCTATACCTCCGCACCCGGTGATTTCAGTGTTCGCCAGGCAGTGGCCCAGTATGTCCAAAATACATTTGGTTGTCCTGCCAGGCCGGAATACATCTATATGACCGCAGGCGCGTCG
Source organism: Faecousia sp. (assembly GCA_045611945.1). Classification (GTDB taxonomy): domain Bacteria; phylum Bacillota; class Clostridia; order Oscillospirales; family Oscillospiraceae; genus Faecousia. The sequence continues at coordinate 19,959 of JAZKYA010000111.1, forward strand.
GCTTCTCTCGCCATTTCTCTGAATGCCATTGCGGAACCTGGGGATGAGGTGATCGTATTTACACCCTATTTTCCGGAGTACCGGGTGTTCATAGAAAAGACCGGCGCTGAATTTGTTGGGGTCAGCAGTGCGGAAAAGACCTTCCAGATCGATAATTCTGCTTTGCTGGCAGCCCTCAACAAGAATACAAAAGCGGTCATCGTCAATTCCCCCGGCAATCCTACGGGTGTGGTTTTGAATCAGGAAAGCATCGAGACCCTTGCCCACACGCTGACAGTCAAAGCCGCGGAATATGGACACCCTATTTATTTGATCGCGGACGAACCCTACAGAGAACTGGTGTACGGAGACACTGCGGTTCCCTATATTCCCCTTTTCTATAAGAACACCATCGTTTGTTATTCCTTCAGCAAGTCGCTGTCTCTTCCCGGCGAGCGGATCGGATATATTCTTGTATCCCCGGAAGCAGAAGATGCCGGGACTGTGTTTGATGCTGTCTGCGGCGCAGGCAGAGCCCTGGGTTATATCTGCGCCCCCAGCCTGCTGCAGCAGCTCATCAAATCCTGTCTTGGCATGACCTCCGATATTTCGGTTTACGACGAAAACAGGAAGCTGCTGTACGGGGCGCTCACCGAATACGGTTACGAGGCAGTATATCCGGACGGGGCATTTTATTTGTTTGTCAAAGCGCTGGAACCGGATGCAAACGCATTCTGCGAAAAAGCAAAGACCTTTGACTTGCTGCTGGTGCCGGCTGACAGTTTCGGCTGCCCCGGTTATGTGCGCATTGCCTATTGTGTCACCACCGAACAGATCCGCCGCAGTCTGCCGGCATTCCGGAAGCTTGCCGCTCTATACAAGGGAGAATAAATCATGGATCTTTTGCAACAAGCCAGAAAAATAATTAACGAAGTGGATACCCAGATGGCAGACCTTTTTGTACAGCGCATGCGCGCTGCCGAGATGGTAGCGCAGTATAAGAAAGCCCACGGAATGCCAATTTTGGATGCAGAGCGAGAAGAAGCCGTCATTCGCAACGGCTCAGCCAGGGTACAAGACGAAACGCTGCGGGCGTACTATATTGACTTCATGCGTGATACAATGGCTGTTTCCCGTCAGTATCAGCAGCGGCTTCTGCATGGCATGAAGGTAGCCTACAGCGGAACAGAGGGTGCTTTTGCCTATATCGCCGCGGACAAGCTGTTCCATGACGCAGAGAAAACCGCTTACACCGACTTTAAAGCAGCATACAACGCTGTGGTCAACGGCGAGTGCGATGCCGTAGTTCTTCCTCTGGAAAACAGCTACGCAGGCGAAGTGGGACAGGTTACCGATCTGATGTTCTCCGGTCCTTTGTATGTAAACCACATTCTTCCCCTTTCTGTTACCCATGACCTGCTGGCGGTAGAGGGTGCTACTTTGGAAACAATCCAAACTGTGGTCAGCCACCCTCAGGCCCTGGCCCAGTGTGATGATTTTATCAGAGCCCATTCCTATTCCCAGACCCCCTATGCAAACACCGCCCTGGCAGCGAAATATGTGGCTGAGCTGAAAGACCCTGCCGTTGCTGCCATTGCCAGCGGAGAAAGCGCCAGCCGTTTCGGACTGAAGATGCTGGCCGAAGGCATCAACCAGTCCCAGGTGAACACGACCCGGTTTGCTGTACTTTCCAGAGCGGAGAACCGGAATGTGGGCAAGCAGCACGGCGCACACTTCATCCTCGTGTTTACGGTACGCAATGAAGCCGGCTCCCTGGCACAGGCGCTGAATGTAATCGGTTCCCACGGCTTCAATATGCGCACACTGCGCAGCCGTCCCATGGGAGACCTGCTGTGGCAGTATTACTTCTATGTAGAAGCAGAAGGTAATGTCCACAGCGACAGCGGCCGCAAAATGCTGGAAGAGCTGGCGGTCTACTGCGATAAAATCAAGTGTGTCGGTTCCTTCACATAAGGAGAACAAGTATGGAAATCACAGTTGAACTGGGAAAGAACAGCTACAATATCACCATTGCGCGCGGGGCGCTGGCCCATGCGGATACCTACATGAATCTGGACCGCAAGGTGCTGATCGTTACAGATAACGGTGTTCCTGCTGCATACGCGAAAACCGTAGCCGCCTGCTGCGCCATGCCGGTAACCGTGACGATTCTCCAGGGAGAGCGCAGTAAGAATCTGCAAAACTTCGAGTTGCTTTGCCGCACCATGCTCCAAAGGGGCTTTACCCGTACAGACTGCGTAGTCGCCGTAGGCGGCGGCGTTGTCGGCGACCTGGCAGGTTTCGCGGCAGCTTCTTTTATGCGGGGCATAGATTTTTATAACATTCCCACAACGGTTCTGTCGCAGGTGGATTCCTCCGTTGGCGGCAAGGTTGCCATTGACCTGGATAATATCAAGAATTGTGTTGGCGCATTCTATCAGCCGAAGGCTGTGTTGATCGATCCGGAGGTGCTCAGCACCCTGCCGGCCAGACAGGTTTCCAACGGGCTTGCGGAAGCCGTAAAGATGGCGGTGACCTTTGATGCAGCCTTGCTGTCTCTGTTTGAAACGGATGACTGCCTTTCCCATATTGATGAGATCATTGCAGCATCTTTGCGGACGAAGGCGGCGGTGGTGAAGGCCGACGAAAAGGAATCCGGCCTGCGCCGTGTTCTGAACTTTGGGCATACGATCGGTCACGGAATTGAGACTGCCGTCGGCCTGGATACACTGTATCACGGGGAATGTACGGCTTTGGGTATGCTCCCCATGTGCGGTGATGCGCTTCGCCCCAGGGTAAAAGCGATTTTGGAAAAGCTGGGACTTCCCACTACCTGCACCGCGGATCCGGAGGCAGTGTGGGAGGCTTTGTCTCACGACAAAAAACGCTCCGGCAATACCATCACCGTGGTATATGCCCCCGAGGCCGGTAGTTATGCGCTGCGGTCTATGCCTATTGCAGACCTGAAAGAAACGGTCTTTTCATTTCTGAATCAAAAGGAGTAACGCGTGATGAAGAACACCTTCGGCCAGCATCTGGCAGTAACGCTGTTTGGCGAAAGCCACGGTGCAGTCATTGGCGCTGTGCTGGATGGGCTATGCCCCGGCACGCCGGTGGATGAAGAAAATATCCGCAGAATGCTGCAGCTGCGGCAACCCGGCGGTGCGATCTCTACAGCAAGGAAAGAACAGGATCTGTTCGAAATCGTCAGCGGTGCTGTGGACGGGGTCGCTACCGGTACACCCCTGACCGTTCTGATTCGCAACCAGGATACGAAAAGCGGAGACTATGCAGCTATGCAGGCGCTGATGCGGCCCGGTCATGCGGACTACCCGGCCCAATGTAAGTATCACGGCTATCAGGATACCCGTGGCGGCGGACATTTTTCCGGCCGGATCACTGCGGCGCTGGTGGCTGCCGGTGCCATCTGCCACAGTGCTTTACAGGCAAAGGGCATTTCCATAGGTACGCATATTTCCCGCTGTGCCGGCATTCCCGACCGCACCTTTGAGAACCTAAAGGCAGATATACAGATTCTTTCCACCGCCCTGTTCCCGGTGCTGGATGCCGTTGCCGGTGAAAAAATGCAGAAAGCGGTCGTAGCAGCCAAGGCAGAGGGTGACAGCGTGGGTGGCGTTTTGGAAACTGCTGTTATCGGTCTGCCTTCCGGTGTGGGCGAGCCTTGGTTTGATACCTTTGAAAGCATGCTGGCCCACATTCTATTCTCTGTGCCCGCGGTAAAGGGTGTGGAATTTGGTGACGGCTTTGCCCTGGCAGATATGAAGGGCAGTGTGGCAAACGATCCCCTGCGTTACCGGGACGGCTCTGTAGTTGCCACGACGAACCACGGCGGCGGCATCGGCGGCGGCATTACCAGCGGTATGCCTGTGATTTTCCGCTGCGCCATCAAGCCCACGCCATCCATCGCAAAAAGGCAAAGGACAGTGGACATTCTCCAGAAAGAAAACGCGGACCTGGAAATCAAAGGCCGTCATGATCCCGCGATCGTGCATCGGGCAAGGGTCGTGATCGACGCAGTCACTGCCATAGCCGTCTATGATATGCTGGCAGGACGCTTTGGCACAGATTATTTTGCAAAGGAAGATTAAATTATGCAATACGGCTGCATTGGCGAGCATCTGACGCACAGCTTTTCAAAAGAAATCCACGGGCAGCTGCAGGATTATTTATATGAACTGAAGGAGATCCCTCTGGGCGCTCTGGATGCTTTTATGACAGAGCGCGATTTTAAGGCTGTCAATGTGACCATTCCCTACAAGCAGGATGTGATCCCCTTTCTGAAAGAGGTGGAGGAAACTGCCGCTGCCATTGGTGCGGTGAACACCGTTGTCAATCGGGGCGGCCAGCTTTACGGATACAATACTGACTTTGGCGGCATGGCAGACCTGATCAAGCGGACAGGTATTGACCTGAAGGATAAAAAGGTCTTGATCCTGGGTACCGGCGGCACCTCAAAAACCGCCATGGCAGTGGCAGAGCATATGGGTGCGGCCTCTGTCCGGAAGGTAAGCCGCAGCCCAAAGCCGGGAGCATTGACTTATGAGGAAGTGCTGCAAAACCACTTGGACGCTCAGGTGCTGATCAACACCACGCCCCGGGGCATGTTTTCCCGGGAAAGCGGCATGTCCATTGATCCAACACGGTTTTCTGCGCTTTGCGGCGCCATTGACGCAGTTTACAACCCGCTGCGTACAGAATTTATCCTGAAGGCCCGCAGCATGGGTATACCGGCAGCGGGCGGCTTATATATGCTTGTCCGGCAGGCTGTATTAGCATCAGAGATCTTTCTGGATACAAAATATCCGGATACCATCACCGAAAAAGTGTATGCCGGAATCAAGGCAGGCAAGGAAAATATCGTCCTGACCGGCATGCCGGGCAGCGGCAAGACTACGATCGGCAAACTGCTGGCAGAAAGCCTGAGCCGTCCTTATCTGGATACGGATACGCTGATTGAAGAAAAGACCGGCATGACACCCGGCCAGATCATATCCTCACAGGGTGAGCCTGCCTTCCGGGATATGGAAACCGAAGTAATCCGGGAAATATCCTCCAGAACCGGCAGTGTCATTGCTACCGGGGGCGGTGCGGTCCTGCGTGGGGAAAACATCAACCTTTTGCGTATGAATGGACGGCTCTATTTTCTGGACCGTCCAGTGGAGCTGCTGGTCCCCACAGAAGACCGGCCGCTGTCGGCCACAAAGGCGGCTGTTTTGAAACGCTACCATGAGCGCTATCCCACCTATACAGCCACGGCAGATGTGATCATTGAAAACAATGATACCCCGGAAACCGCGGCACAGCGTGTGAAGAAGGAGTTTTTTGAATGAATATTTTGGTGATCAACGGACCGAATCTGAATATGCTGGGAATCCGGGAGCCTGCCCTGTACGGCACCGGTACCTATGAGGCTTTATGTGACCAGATCAAAGGGTATTGCCAGAAGAAAAACATCGGTGTGGATTTTTATCAGTCCAATCACGAAGGCGCATTGGTGGATCGCATTCAAGCTGCCTATTTTGAAGGCGTAGACGGCATTGTGATCAATCCCGGTGCCTACACGCACACCAGTATCGCGCTGCTGGATGCGTTAAAATCCGTCTGCATCCCCACTGTGGAAGTCCATATCTCCAAAGTGGAGGAACGGGAAGCCTTCCGCCAGATCAGCTATATCCGTTCTGCCTGCATAGCGGCCATCACCGGCAAGGGCTTTGCCGGCTACCTGGAAGCCATTGATGTATTGATGGAGACGAAACCATGAATGTTACGATTCGTCCAGGAAAAGCCAGCGGCACTGTCACTGCGCCCCCTTCCAAGAGCATGGCACACAGGCTGCTGATCTGCGCAGGCCTTGCAGAAGGAACCAGCCGCATCAGCGGATTGGACTACAATGAAGATATTCTGGCAACCATCGACTGTTTGCAGGCACTGGGTGCCAGCTGCCGTGCGGTGGGTGACACGGTAACGGTGGTTGGCACAGACATGCATAAAGCCGCGCCTGCCCAGGCTCTGTGCTGCCGGGAAAGCGGCAGTACCCTGCGGTTTTTTATTCCGCTGGCATTGCTGTGCGGCAGGGCTGTTTCCTTCACAGGTACAGAAAAGCTGCTGTCCAGACCCCTTGGCATTTACGAACAGCTATGCAGGGAACAAGACTTTGTCTTTTCCCGCAGCGGTCAGCAAATCCGGGTGCAGGGAAACCTGATGGGCGGCACATTCCAGATTCCCGGCAATGTCAGCAGCCAGTTTATTACGGGGCTTCTCTTTGCACTGCCCCTGACAGGGCAGGATAGTTATATTCACATCACCACACCCTTGGAGAGCAGGAGCTACATCGACCTTACCCTGCAGGCCCTTCACGCCTTTGGTGTGAAGGCCATATGGCAGGACAGCCGGACGGTCTTTATTCCCGGCGGCCAGCGCTATATGGCCAGGGATATGGAAGTGGAAGGTGACTATTCCGGTGCGGCCTTTTATGGGGCAATGAATGTACTGGGATCGGATGTTACGGTTCAGGGCCTTTTGCCAGACAGTCTGCAGGGCGACAGGATCTATGCCCAGCATATGCAGCGTCTGTCCGCCGGCTGCCCTGAAATCGATCTTTCGGATTGTCCGGACCTTGGGCCTGTACTGTTTGCGGTGGCCGCCGCGAAAAACGGTGCCGTATTTACCGGCACCCGCAGACTGAAGATCAAGGAAAGCGACCGGGCCGCGGCAATGGCCAGGGAATTGGCTGCCTTTGGCACAGAGGTGGTGGTAGCAGAGAATTCCGTCACCGTAACACCGGTGGACTTTCACGCCCCCCACAGGGTGCTGCATGGTCACAACGATCACCGTATCGTCATGTCCTTATCAGTTCTTCTGATGCTGACCGGAGGACAGATTGATGACGCGCAGGCAGTGCGCAAAAGCTTCCCTGACTTTTTTGAGAAACTGAAACAACTGGGAATCGAGGTACAGACCGATGAAACTGACCCGTGATAAAAAAATACTGATCGTCGGCCTGGGTCTGATCGGCGGCAGCTATGCCAAGGCCCTCACAAAAAAAGGCTATCATGTAAGTGCCGTTACCAGAAGCGCGTCTACTATCCGCTATGCGCTGGAACAAAATATCATCTCAGCAGGCACAACAGACGCAGACCCCAAACTGATTGGAGAAGCGGATATCGTGGTGCTGGCTTTGTACCCCAGAGTGCTGATTCCCTGGCTGGAGCAGAATCAGCAACACCTGAAACCCGGCGCGATTCTGACCGATGTGACCGGCGTTAAGGGATGTGTGGTGTATGACATCCAGAATATGCTGCGCAGCGATTTGGAGTTTATCGGCGCCCATCCTATGGCAGGCAGAGAAGTCTACGGCATTGAAAACAGCGATGAAACGATTTTCCGGAAAGCGAACTACATCGTTACGCCTACCGGAAAAAATTCAGAAGAAGCCATTGTTTTGTGTGAACAGCTAGGCTGGGAACTGGGCTTCGCCCGTGTATCCCGGCTGTCTCCTGAAAAGCATGACGATATGATCGGCTTTTTGTCACAACTGACCCACTGTATTGCCATCGCACTGATGAATTGCAACGACACACCTGGTATGGAAGCCTATACCGGTGACTCTTTCCGGGATCTGACCCGGATCGCACGCATCAACGATCAGATGTGGTCAGAACTGTTTATGTGCAACCAGGAACAGCTTCTGCACCATATGGATGCCTTCAGCGAGAGCTTTGCATCGCTGCGGAATATGTTGGAACGCGGTGATGTGGAAGGTATGCGTAAATCCATGCGCAAATCCACTTCGCGGCGCTCGCTTTTTGATAACAAGACGGAAAATTGAGGTGTTTACCAATGCATATGACATTTCAGCGGAAGCTCCCGATCCCAAAAGATGTTAAGAAGGAATTTCCGCTCAGCGACAGGATGACGCAGGTGAAGGCTGCGCGGGATGAAGAAATCAAAGGGGTTTTTGATGGGAGTTCTGATAAATTTATTTTGATCATCGGCCCCTGTTCCGCCGATCACAGCGAGCCGGTATTGGAATATATATCCCGGCTGCGCAGGGTTGCCGACCAGGTGTCCGATAAGATCATTATGATCCCCCGCATCTACACAAACAAACCCCGAACAACCGGCCATGGCTACAAGGGAATGCTCCATCAGCCGAACCCTGATGCCAAACCCGATATGTATAAGGGTCTGGTAGCCATCCGTGAACTGCACATGGCAGCATTGCGGGATTATGATTTCTCCTGTGCCGACGAAATGCTTTATCCGGAAAACTACCGTTATCTTACCGATCTTCTGTCCTATGTTGCCGTTGGCGCCCGTTCTGTGGAAAATCAGCAGCACCGGCTGACCGCAAGCGGTATTGAAGTGCCGGTGGGTATGAAAAACCCCACCAGCGGAGATCTTGCGGTTATGATGAATTCCATCAAAGCAGCCCAATCCAGCCACACCTTCATCTACCGTGGATGGGAGGTCCTGTCCTCAGGCAATCCCTATGCGCATGCCATTCTGCGTGGATATGAGGACTATGCAGGCAGAAATATTTCCAATTATCATTATGAAGATCTTCTCCGGCTCAGCGAACTGTATGAACAATCCGGTCTTGCAAACCCCTCTGTCATTGTGGATACCAATCACAATAATTCCGGCAAGAAGTACCTGGAGCAGATCAGGATCGCCAAGGATGTTGTGTACAGCCGCAATCAAAATGCCTCCATCAAGCGTCTGGTCAGAGGCCTGATGATCGAAAGCTATATTGAGGACGGTTCGCAGGGAGTCCATGAGCATACCTTCGGAAAGTCTATTACTGACCCCTGCTTGGGTTGGGAAAAGACCGAACAACTGATTTATGATATCGCTGAAAAACTGTAAAGCAGCAACCTGATAATTAGTTTGAAATGCTGAAAAACATCCGCAGTTCCACAATTTTTTGCCGATACAGTGTTTTGTATTTGTAATTCGAATGGGGTCTGCGTTTCTGCCGCAGACATTTGTGCATACTGCGTAAATCAGCAGAGAACAGCCATTTGTTTTTCAGCAGTTTGTCGAGTTGACAACAATTTTGCGGTAAGCTAAAATATCTGTAAATTGAATATTATATAAAAGCTGTGACGAAGAACGGACGAGGCATTACGCACTCCAGAGAGCCGGTGGTTGGTGTGAACCGGCGTGCCAGACCTGCGGTCCTCTGCCTTCCGAGCTGGAAACCCCAAAGGTTGATCACCCAGTAGATGTTTCCCGTGTATGCTATGTCAGTGCATAGAGGTTAATAGACTTCGAAAAGAAAAGGCGTCGATGAAGACGGAATCCGCAATAGATTTCTCAGAGAGTCGGGGATGGTGTGAGCCCGATAAGCAGTTGCGGAATTTCCCATCCCTTCTGAGCCGGAAGCCCCAAAGGTTAATCACCTAGTAGGCGTTTCCCGCGTGTGCTGCGTTAGTGCATAGAGGTTATTGGACCTCGAAGAGGTGGCGGAATCTATACATTCCGCAATTTGAGTGGTACCGCGAGTGCAAATTTTGTATTTACACCCGTCTCAAAGCAACTGTAGCTTTGAGACGGGATTTTTTATTTTTTCTTTGAAAGGCGGACTGAACATGTTGTCTCTTGACAAGGTATTTAACGCACAGACGGTGCTGAAGAGTATTATCCGGGAAACCAATGTGGTGCGTGCCTACGGCATAGCGCCGGAGTGCGAACTGTATTTAAAACCGGAAAACCTGCAGATCACCGGTTCCTTCAAGGTGCGGGGTTCCGCCTATAAGATCGCCATGCTCTCAGCGGAAGAAAAGGCAAAGGGCGTAATCGCCTGCTCTGCCGGCAATCATGCACAGGGCGTTGCCCTGGCTGCAACAAAGAATGGAATTAAATCTCTGATCTGCCTGCCGGATACCGCGCCCATCTCCAAGGTGGAAGCAACCAAAGGCTATGGCGCAGATGTCTGTCTGGTAGAAGGCTGCTACGATGATGCCTACAGGAAGGCCCTGGAACTGAAGGAAAGCGAAGGCTACACCTTTGTCCATCCCTTTGATGATGAAAATGTCATTGCCGGTCAAGGCACCATTGCGTTGGAGATCCTGAACGATCTGGACAATATTGATGCTATTATTGTTCCCATCGGCGGTGGCGGCCTGATCTCCGGTATTGCCTACACGGTCAAGCAGATCCGCCCATCCGTAAAGGTCTATGGGGTACAGGCAGCCGGCGCCCCCAGTATGTATAACGCTGTAAAGGACGGGAAAATCCAATGCTTATCCGGCGTGTCCACCATTGCCGACGGCATTGCGGTAAAGCAGCCCGGTGAAAACACCTTCCGGTATGTCAGCGAGTATGTAGATGAAATCGCGCTTGTCAGCGATGACGAAGTATCCAGCGCGATCCTGGCATTGATCGAAAAACAGAAGATGATCGCCGAAGGTGCCGGTGCGGTAGCTGTTGCAGCGGTTATGGCGGGTAAGTTTGACCTGAAGGGCAAGCGGGTTGTGGCAGTGGTTTCCGGCGGTAATATCGATGTTACAAGCCTGTCCCGTGTGATCGACCGGGGCCTGCTCAACTCCGGCAGATCTTCCAGCCTGCTGATCGAGCTGATCGACAAGCCCGGCCAGCTGAAGGATATCTCCCGAATCATTGCAGACTGCGGCGGTAATGTTACCGGAGTGCATTACGAAAAGGGCAACACCGAAAGCGTAAACGGTTGTTTCCTCCGTATTGAAATGGAAACCAGAGATTTTGAACATGTGAATATGATCCTCCAGGCTCTGCGTGCAGAGGGATTCAAGTTGGTTTGATTTTGAAAGGAGACAAATTATGAATACCAAAGTTCATACGGATAATGCCCCCGCGGCAATCGGTCCTTACTCTCAGGCAACCGTTGCAGGTAATCTGGTTTTTACCTCCGGTCAGATCCCGCTGAATCCCGCAACCGGCCAGCTGGAAGGCGGCAATATCACACAGCAGGCACACCGTGTCTGCAAGAATCTGGATGCCGTTCTCCGCGCGGCAGGGGCTTCCTTGAAGAGTGTTGTAAAGACCGTTTGCTTTCTTAGTGATATGGCAGACTTCTCTGCATTTAACGAAGTATATGCCCAGTATTTTACCGAAAAGCCTGCCCGCTCCTGTGTGGCTGTCAAGGAGCTTCCCAAGGGAGCATTGGTAGAGGTTGAAGTGATTGCGCAGGTGGAGGGTTAAAACATGATGGATGCGAGTAAATACCGTGTAGGATACTTCCCGGTAGACCAAAAATACAACAAGTGGACGCGGAAGGATCACATTGAAAAGCCCCCTGTCTGGTGCAGTGTGGACATGCGTGACGGTAACCAGAGCCTGGTGATCCCCATGAGTCTGGAAGAAAAGCTGGAATATTACAAGGTGCTGCTGGAAGTCGGCTTTAAAGAGATCGAGGTAGGTTTTCCTGCGGCAAGTGAAACAGAGTATGCGTTTCTCCGTACCCTCATCGAGGGCGGTATGATTCCACAGGATGTGACCGTTCAGGTACTGACACAGTGCCGGGAGCATATTATCCGCAGAACCTTTGATGCCTGCAAGGGCGCACCCAGCGCCATTATCCATTTTTACAACTCCGTGTCTGTTGCACAGCGGGAACAGGTTTTTAAGATGTCTAAGGAAGAGGTCAAAAAAATCGCTGTAGACGGTGCCCGGCTGGTAAAGCAGCTTGCCCGTGAGTATGAAGGCAATTTCCGCTTTGAATACTCCCCCGAATCCTTTACCGGAACAGAGCCGGAATACGCGCTGGAGGTCTGCAATGCGGTTCTGGATGTGCTGGAACCCGGCCCGGATAACAATGTAATTATCAATCTGCCGGTAACCGTGGAAATGAGCATGCCCCATGTGTATGCTTCCCAGGTGGAGTATATCAGTGAAAACCTCAAGTACCGGGAATATGTGACACTGTCTCTGCATCCCCACAACGACCGCGGCACCGGTGTTGCGGATACGGAACTGGCGTTGCTTGCCGGTGCTGACCGTGTGGAAGGTACGCTGTTTGGCAACGGTGAACGGACCGGAAATGTAGACATCATCACGCTGGCTATGAATATGTATTCCCACGGCGTGGATCCCAAACTGGATTTCTCCGATATGAATTCGCTGGTGGAGAAATATGAGCGCTGCACCCGTATGCATGTTTATGAGCGGGCGCCCTATGCCGGCGCTCTTGTGTTCGCCGCATTCTCCGGCTCCCATCAGGATGCCATCGCAAAGGGTATGAAATACCGCAGCAAGAATAACCTTCACCAGTGGACAGTACCGTATATTCCCATTGACCCCAAGGACATCGGCAGAACTTACGATGCGGATGTGATCCGTGTCAATTCCCAGTCCGGCAAGGGCGGTATCGGTTACCTTCTGGAGCAGACCTATGGATATAATCTGCCTGCGAAAATGCGCGAGCATTTCAGTTACCTGTGCAAGGATATTTCCGATCACAGTCACAAGGAGCTGAAGCCGGACGAAGTACTGGAAATCTTCACGGAGCATTACTTGAATATTCCCTGCAGCATCCGTGTTACAGACTTCAACTTTATGCGGGAAAACGACGCGGTCAAGATCAACATTACCTTTATGCGCAACGGTAAGGAAACAGAGCTGGAAGCAGAGGGTAACGGTTCCCTCAGCGCCATTAACAACGCCCTTTGCGCCTATACCGGAAAGCATTATACCCTGCAGGTATTTACCCAGCACAGTATGCAGGGTCAAGGCTCCCATAGTCTGGCTGCTTCTTATATCGGTCTGGAGGGCGAGGACGGCAAACTGTACTGGGGTGCCGGCACGGATACGGATGTGATCAAAGCCAGCACAAACGCACTGCTCAGCGCGTTCCATAATATGACAAAGGGAGGTAACTGATATGGGAATGACGATGACACAAAAAATCCTGGCCTATCACGCAGGATTGGATTCGGTAGAAGCCGGGCAGCTGATCAACGCCAGGCTGGATATCGTTTTGGGCAACGACATCACAACGCCGGTTGCTGTGAATGAATTTAAAAAAGCAGGATTTGAAAAGGTTTTTGACAAGGATAAAGTGGCGATCGTTTTGGACCACTTTGTTCCCAATAAAGATATCAAGGCGGCGGAGCAGTCCAAAACCTGCCGGGAATTTGCCTGCGCCCACTGCGTCAGCCATTTCTATGATGTGGGTAAGATGGGCATTGAACACGCCCTTCTGCCGGAACAGGGTGTGGTCACTGCCGGTGACTGCGTCATCGGCGCGGACAGCCACACCTGTACTTACGGTGCTCTGGGCGCTTTCTCCACCGGTGTAGGTTCTACGGATATGGCCGCCGGTATGGCAACCGGTATGGCATGGTTCAAAGTGCCTTCCGCTATTAACTTTAAGCTGACCGGAAAACTGCCCGCAAACTGCAGCGGCAAGGATGTGATCCTCACCATTATCGGCATGATCGGTGTGGACGGCGCACTGTACAAGAGCATGGAGTTTACCGGCGAGGGCGCACACAGCCTATCTATGGATGACCGCCTGTGCATTTGCAACATGGCTATTGAAGCCGGTGCAAAAAACGGCATCTTCCCGGTAGACGGGGTAACCATGAACTACCTCAGCGGCAGAAGCAAACGGCCTCCCATTGTGTTTGAAGCAGATGAAGATGCGCAGTATGAAAGGACCGTTGAAATTGATCTGGGCCAGATCGTCCCCACCGTAGCCTGCCCCCATCTGCCGGAGAACACCCATCCCGCCAGAGAGCTGAACCATATTAAAGTAGACCAGGTGGTCATCGGTTCCTGCACCAACGGGCGGCTGGAGGACATGGAAGCGGCTTATAACATCCTCAAGGGCAGGCAGATTGCCAGCGGTATTCGCTGTATCATCATTCCCGGCACTATGCAAATTTTGAGAGAGTGCGTGGAGCGTGGCTGGTATACCGCCTTTATTGATGCCGGTGCGGTGGTATCTACTCCCACCTGCGGTCCCTGTCTGGGCGGTTATATGGGAATTCTGGCAGCCGGAGAGCGGTGCATTGCGACCACAAACCGCAACTTTGTAGGCCGTATGGGTCATGTGAACAGCGAGGTATATCTGGCATCTCCCCATACCGCGGCAGCCAGCGCATTGACCGGCTACATTACAGAATATCAGGAGGGTTGATCATGTATACAAAAGGCAAGGTTTTTAAGTACCCCGACAATGTGGATACTGATGTGATTATTCCTGCCCGTTATCTGAACACTCCCGATGCCAAAGAACTGGCATTGCACTGTATGGAGGACATTGACAAAGCGTTTGTGAAAAAAGTGCAGCCCGGCGATGTGATGGTAGCAGGCTGGAACTTCGGCTGCGGTTCCTCCAGAGAACACGCACCGCTGGTGATCAAAACCTGCGGCACCGGATGTGTGATCGCAAAAAGCTTTGCGAGAATTTTCTACCGCAATGCCATCAACATTGGCCTTCCTATTCTGGAATGCGAGGAAGCAGCGGAAGAAATCAGCCCCAACGATGAAGTATTGGTAGATTTTGATACCGGCAGAATCACCGATGTGACCACCGGCAGGACCTATCAGGCACAACCGTTTCCGCCTTTTATCCAGAGCATCATCAAAGCAGGCGGCTTGCTGAAATCTCTGAAGGAAGGGGTCTGACATGGATAAAAATATTGCGGTGATCCGTGGTGACGGAATCGGTCCGGAGATCGTAGACCAGGCACTGAAGGTACTCGACAAGATAGCCCAGTTGTACGGACACAGCTTTACATACACAGATGTGGACATGGGCGGCTGCGCCATTGACAAGCATGGCGATCCCCTGCCGGAAGCAGAACTGCAAAAGTGCCTGGCTTCAGACAGCGTCCTGCTGGGTGCTGTCGGCGGTCCCAAGTGGAATGATGTTCCCGGCAATATGCGTCCCGAAAAGGGACTTCTGCGCCTGCGTGCAGGTATGGGAGTCTATTCCAATAACCGTCCCGCGAAGATCTGGCCTCAGCTTGCAGATGCTTCCCCTCTGAAAAAATCCATCGTCGACCAGGGAATTGATTTTATCATTGTCCGGGAATTGATCGGCGGTATTTACTTTGGAGAGCACAAGACAGAGGGCGCTACCGCAACCGATGTTCTGAAATACAGCGAGGCGGAGATTGAACGGATCGGCCGGATCGGTTTTGAAACCGCTCAAAAAAGAAATAAAAAGCTCTGCTCAGTGGAAAAGAGCAATGTACTGGACTCCAGCCGTCTCTGGAAAAAGGTCATGCACCGTCTGGCCTCAGAGTATCCGGATGTGGCGCTTTCTGATATGCTGGTGGATAACTGTGCCATGCAGATCGTGAAGAATCCTTCTCAGTTTGATGTTGTAGTAACAGAAAATATGTTTGGAGATATTCTGTCCGATGAGGCATCTATGATCACCGGTTCTATCGGTATGATCCCATCCTCCAGCCTGGGCGCAACTGCCTGCGGACTGTATGAGCCCATCCACGGCTCTGCCCCGGATATTGCAAGCAAGGATGCAGCCAATCCCGTTGGAACCATTCTTTCTGCCGCTATGATGCTCCGTTACAGCTTCGATATGGCCCAGGAAGCCAATGCAATCGAAAGTGCTGTATCTGCTTATCTGGATGCAGGATACCGCACAGCAGACATCATGAGTGAAGGAATGAAATTGGTTGGTTGTAAGCAGTGCGGACAGCTGATCGTTGAGAATCTTAGAAAGGAGTGAAGCACATGCTTCTTTCTGGCGCAGATATTATCGTCGAAACCTTGATTGAACAAGGCTGTGATACTGTTTTCGGTTATCCTGGCGGGCAGATATTGAATGTCTACGACAGCCTGTATACCCACCAGGACCGGATCAACCATATTCTGACTGCCCATGAGCAGGGTGCTGCCCACGCAGCAGACGGTTACGCCAGAACCACCGGAAGAGTAGGTGTGGTAATCTCCACTTCCGGCCCCGGTGCCACCAATCTGGTAACGGGCATTGCTACCGCTTATCTGGACTCGATTCCCATGGTTGCCATCTGCGGCAATGTACCTACCACGCAAATCGGAACAGACAGCTTCCAGGAGCTGGATATTACCGGTGTTACATTGCCCATTACCAAGCATAACTATTTTGTTGGCGATGTTTCCCAGCTTGCAGATACCATCCGGGAGGCCTTTGTACTGGCTTGCTCCGGCAGGCCCGGACCGGTGCTGATCGATGTTCCCAAGGATGTGCAGATCGCCAAGTGGGAATATACACCCCGGGAACCCATAGAAAAGGCACCTGCCCATCCTGCAAAGCATATCCGGGTCGAAGAAGCGGCAAAGCTCATCAATGCCGCCGCCCGCCCCTTTATTTATTTCGGCGGCGGTGTGATCACGGCAGAGGCACAGAAGGAAATGCTGGCCCTTGCGGAAAAGATCGACGCGCCTATCGGCTGCTCACTGATGGGTCTTTCCGGTATTCCGACAGACCATCCCAGATTTTTGGGAATGCAGGGTATGCACGGTCATTTTGCTTCTTCTATGTCCATGCATCATGCAGATCTGATTCTTTCTCTGGGCGTACGGTTTAATGACCGGGTTACCGGCAACCGTGCCAAGTTTGCAGCCAACGCTAAGATCGTACATATCGATGTAGACGGCTCGGAACTCTGCAAAACAGTCCATGCCACCTGCGGTCTTCGCGGAGATGTAAAGCTGACACTGCAGAACCTTCTGCCGCTGCTGGAAAAGTCGGAAAAACCCGATTGGATGGCAAAGATAGAAGCATTCCGAAATGAAGAAAACGACTATATGGACAACCGTGAGGGATTAACACCCCGCAACGCCATCCTGACCCTGAATAAGTATTTGGGAGAAAATACAGCGGTTGCTACCGATGTGGGCCAGCACCAGATGTGGTCAGCGCAGAATCTCCATTTTAAAACACCCCGGAGATTTGTCTCCAGCGGCGGTCTGGGAACCATGGGCTTCGGTCTTGGTGCTGCCATTGGCGCGGCATTCGGTACTAAGGAACGGAGCGTATTGGTTACCGGTGACGGAAGCTTCGGTATGTGCCTGAACGAACTGGCTACTGCCGCCAGCGGCAATGTGCCTGTGGTGATCCTGCTGATGAACAACGGGGTTTTGGGTATGGTCCGTCAGTGGCAGACCTTGTTCTTCAACAAGCATTATTCCAACACGGTGCTTAACCGCAAAACGGACTTTGCCAGCCTTGCCAAGGCATTTGGCGCGGACGGAGAAGCGGTAACCTCTGTGGAAGAACTGGACAAGGCCCTTGCCAAAGCGTTTTCTCTGGACGGTCCTTATCTGATCGATTGCAGGATCGGAAAAGACGAGTTCGTTTTGCCTATGCTGCCCCCCGGTGGCAGTATGGACGATATCATTGTGAGACTGGAGGTAGAGGAATGAACCGCTATACATTAGCAGTGCTGGTAAGAAATCAGTTCGGCGTGCTGAACCGGCTGACCAGTATGTTCCGCCGGCGTCAGTTCAATATCTGTTCCATTACCGCCAGCGAGACAGAGTCCAATGCGTACTCCCGAATCACCTTCAGTTTTGATGGAGATGACGAGAATAAACAACAGCTCATCAATCAGCTTTATAAGCTCCCGGATGTCTGTTCGATCAAGGAACTGACAACGGATAATTCGCTCAACTGCGAGTTGATGATGATTAAAATGAAAAACGATCCTGCTGTCCGCGGGGATATCTACGCAGCGGCAGAAGCGTTCAAGGCAGAAACCATAGATTATACCCGGGATTCCTTTGTGCTTCGCCTGTTTGGAAACAGCGCGAAGATGGACGACTTTATCTCCTTGATGCGTGATTACACCATTTTGGAGATCTGCCGTACCGGCACGGCATCTCTGGAAAAAGGCAGCGCTACGCTGCGGCAGACAATGAATATCTAAGAAAGAGGTAACCTACTATGAACAGAATTTTTTACCAGGCAGATTGTGACCTCCAGAAGCTCAGCGGCAAGACAGTTGCCATCATCGGCTACGGTTCCCAGGGCCACGCCCATGCGCTGAATTTGAAAGACAGCGGTGTCAATGTTGTTGTGGGTCTGTATGAGGGCTCCAAGAGCTGGGCAAAGGCAGAAGCACAGGGTCTGACAGTTATGACTGCCGCAGACGCCACCAAGGCTGCCGATATCATTATGATCCTAATCAACGACGAAAAGCAGGCTGCGCTCTACAAAGAGAGCATCGAGCCGAACCTGACCGAGGGTAAGACCTTAGCATTTGCCCACGGTTTCAACATCCACTTTGGCTGCATCAAGCCTCCTAAGAATGTAAATGTCATTATGATCGCGCCCAAGGGCCCCGGTCACACCGTTCGCAGCGAGTATCAGGCAGGCAAGGGTGTGCCCTGTCTGATCGCCGTGGAACAGGATGCCACCGGTGATGCCTGGGATCTGGGTCTTGCTTACGCACTGGGCATCGGCGGTGCCCGGGCAGGTGTACTGGAAACCAACTTCCGTACCGAAACTGAAACAGACCTGTTCGGTGAGCAGGCCGTTCTCTGCGGCGGCGTCTGCGCATTGATGCAGGCCGGTTACGAAACTCTGGTAGAGGCCGGTTACGATCCCAGAAATGCCTACTTCGAGTGCATTCACGAAATGAAACTGATCGTCGACCTGATCTATCAGAGCGGCTTTGCCGGTATGCGTTATTCCATTTCCAACACTGCTGAATACGGCGATTACATCACCGGTCCCAAGATCATCACTGAGGAAACCAAGAAGTCTATGAAGCAGATCCTGAAGGACATCCAGGACGGCACCTTCGCAAAGGAGTTCCTGCTGGATATGTCCTCCGCAGGTGCGCAGGTCCACTTTAACGCCATGCGTAAGCTGGCTGCGGAACATCCTTCTGAAGTAGTGGGCGATGAGATCCGTAAGCTGTACAGCTGGAGTGACGAGGATAAGCTGATCAACAACTAAGGAGGAACACCTATGGGAAAGAAAGAAAATGTTGTAGACGGTGTTCAGAACGCGCCGCACCGCAGTTTGTTTCATGCCCTGGGACTGACCGAGGAAGAACAGCACAGACCGTTGATCGGCATTGTCAGTTCCTATAACGAAATCGTTCCCGGCCATATGAATCTGGATAAGATCGTCAATGCTGTCAAGCTGGGCGTTGCCATGGCAGGCGGCACTCCCATTGTGTTCCCCGCTATCGCTGTTTGCGACGGCATCGCCATGGGCCATACCGGAATGAAGTATTCCCTTGTAACCCGTGATCTGATTGCGGATTCCACGGAAGCCATGGCACTGGCCCACGGTTTTGACGGTTTGGTTATGGTCCCCAACTGTGATAAGAATGTGCCGGGGCTTTTGATGGCTGCTGCCCGTGTGAACATCCCTACCGTCTTTGTCAGCGGCGGCCCAATGCTGGCAGGCCGGGTTGAGGGCAGGAAAACAAGCCTTTCTTCTATGTTTGAAGCGGTAGGCGCTTATGCAGCAGGCAGGATCTCAGACGAAAAGCTCCGGGAGTATGAGTGCAAGACCTGTCCTACCTGCGGTTCCTGCTCCGGTATGTACACCGCCAACTCCATGAACTGTCTGACAGAAGCATTGGGTATGGGTCTAAAGGGCAACGGAACGGTCCCTGCTGTGTACTCTGCAAGAATCGAGCTGGCAAAGCACGCGGGTATGGCTGTTATGGAGCTTGTTAAGAAGAATATCTGTCCCCGTGACATTATGACAGAGGATGCCCTGATGAATGCTTTGACCGTGGATATGGCTTTGGGCTGTTCCACCAATTCCATGCTGCACCTGCCTGCCATCGCCCACGAGTGTGGTGTTGACTTGAATTTGGATGTTGCCAATGCCATGAGCGCAAAAACACCCAATCTCTGTCATTTGGCACCTGCCGGACGGACTTATATGGAAGATCTGGACGAGGCCGGTGGTGTGTATGCGGTGATGAATGAACTGAACAAAAAGGGCCTTATCCATACGGACTGCATGACGGTGACCGGTAAGACCATCGGTGAAAATATCGCCGGGTGCGTCAATACCGACCCCGAAGTGATCCGTCCCATTGAAAATCCCTACAGCGAAACCGGCGGCATCGCGGTTTTGAAGGGTAATCTGGCACCGGAGGGCAGTGTTGTCAAGCGCAGTGCTGTGCTGCCGGAAATGCTGGTCCATGAAGGTCCCGCAAAGGTATTTGACTGTGAAGAAGATGCCCAGGCAGCCATCCATGCAGGCAGAATCGTTGCCGGCGATGTGGTTGTCATCCGCTATGAAGGGCCTAAGGGCGGACCCGGTATGCGGGAAATGCTGAATCCCACCTCTGCCATCATGGGCATGGGCTTGGGCGGCAGTGTGGCGCTGATCACCGACGGACGGTTCAGTGGAGCGACCCGTGGTGCATGCGTGGGTCATGTGACCCCGGAAGCTGCATCCGGCGGTATGATCGGTGTAGTGAAAGACGGCGATATCATCAGCATCAACATCCCTGAAAACACCATCGAACTGAAGGTAGACGCGGATGTTCTGGCTGAGCGGATGAAGAATTTTGTTCCCAAGAAAAAAGAACTGTCGGGATATTTAAAGCGCTATGCAGCCCTTGTTTCCGGCGGTGCGACAGGAGCGGTACTGAACTGATATGAACGGATTAAAGAACAAGCTGGAAACGCTGTGTGTTTTTAGGCAGCTCCTTGCAGACCCCGTTATTTCCGCGCTGTATCAATACCTTGACCATCCTACAAGCTCGGCCTATGCCGGATTTGTGGCTGCCCTGTATGAGGCCAACGGCGGAAATATCAGCGTGCATGTGCGGGAATTGTGTGAAAACAGCAGCAATGTCTATGTAAAAACGGTAGGCAGCGGGGATGCTGTTCCGAATCATATCTATGATACAATGATCGCGGAACTGGAAACATTGCAGGAAGTGGCGGATCTGACAAAGGAGAAGCTGTGCAGGCTCTTGAAATACGAAGGCTTTTTGCCAGGTTTCACCGGTACAAAGCTGCATTTGAAAGATCACTATCTCCACCGAACCAACCACATCGAAAAATACGGCTATGGCATCTATGCTAAAAACAAAATGTTCTATGTGGACGAACAGGATCAAATCGTCCCGGTGCGTAACCCGGACCGGACAGAGCTTTCCCAGCTTGTGGACTATCAGCGGGAGCGGAAGATCATTGTGGATAACACCAGGGCATTGCTTTCTGGCAAGCCTGCCGCCAATATTCTGCTGACCGGTGACGCCGGTACGGGTAAATCCTCTACGGTCAAAGCGGTTGCCAATGCTATGTGGCGTGAGGGTCTGCGAATCATCGAGGTGCGGAAGGACCAGCTTCGGGCTATTCCAAAAATACTGGATGCACTGTCTGCCAATCCCCTGAAATTCCTGCTGTTCATCGATGACCTTTCCTTCCTGAAAGACGATGATAATTTCAACGCGCTGAAGGCGGTTTTGGAAGGATCTGTCACGGCAAAGTCCTCCAATGTGGTCATCTACGCCACCAGCAACCGCAGACACATCATCAAGGAAAAGTTTTCTGACCGTGAGGGTGATGATGTCCACCGCAACGATACCATGCAGGAGCTGATCTCCCTGTCTGAGCGTTTCGGTATCCACATCAGTTTCTCGAAACCCAACAAGGAAACATTCCTTCATATCGTGCACCATCTGGCAGCGGAAAGCGGTTTGGATATACCGGAGAGTGAATTGGATGCATCGGCAGAGCGGTTTGCACTGGAGCGCGGCGGCCGGTCTGCCCGCCTGGCACGGCAGTTTATTGACGCACAGCTATCGAAATAAACAAGAAATGTCATTGATTGAATGGAAAATAACACCACCCCATAATATTAAAGAAGGAGAATCGCTATGACATATCAGATACCTGTAATTCGGAATGAAAATCCCAAGCCCCGTCCCGATGAAAGCGCGCTGGGGTTTGCAAAGTATTTCACAGACCATATGTTTGTAATGGAATACGATGAAGGGAAAGGCTGGCATTCCTGGCGTGTGGAACCCTATGCCCCCTTCCTGATTGATCCCGCGTCTACGGTTTTGCACTATGCCCAGATGATGTTTGAAGGCATGAAAGCCTACCGCAAGCCGGATGGGAGCATTCAGTTGTTCCGCCCGGATATGAATGTGGCCCGTATGAGAAATACCTGCGAGCGTATGTGTATGCCGGAAGTGCCCAATGACCTGTTTATGGCAGGTCTGGAGGCTGTGATCGAAGCCGATAAGGATTGGGTGCCCTCCGGAAAGAACACTTCCATGTATATCCGTCCCTTTATGTTCGCGGACGATATCTCTATGTCAGTGCTTCCTTCAAAGCATTACAAGTTTATGATCATCCTCAGTCCCACCGGTCCGTACTATGCGGCTAATAAGGATTCCCTGTCTACAGCCCGTATCTATGTACAGGACAAATATATCCGCGCGGCACAGGGTGGTACCGGTTATGCCAAGGTTGGCGGCAACTATGGCGGTGCTATGCGTGCCTCTCTGGACGCAGCGAAATACAACTGCAAGGATGTGCTGTGGCTGGATGCCGCGGAGCATAAATATGTAGAGGAAATCGGTACATCCAATGCCTTCTTTATGATCGGTGATGAGGTGATCACAGCACCGCTGGACAGCGGTACGATCCTTCCCGGCATTACCCGTGACTCCGTAATCCGCCAGTTGAAAAAGTGGGGCATCCCAGTTTCTGAGCGGAAGCTGGCAATCGACGAGGTTGTGGAAGCATCCAGAAATGGTACCTTGAAGGAGATCTTTGCCTCCGGCACAGCTGCTGTCATTTCTCCCATTGGCTGGCTGAACATCAATGGCGAGGATATGCAGGTGGCAGACGGCAATGTGGGACCTGTCGCGCAAAGACTTTACGACAAGATCTACGGTATGCAGACCGGTATCGTTGAGGACGATATGGGCTGGACATATCCGCTGAATTTCTAAATGGGCTGAATACGCCAAGGGAGCTGTCCTTAACAGACAGCTCCCTTTTCTTCGGCCGGGTATTGCATTTTTTCCGCCACACCAGGCTATGGGGGGCTGATGCCACGGTGCGGCGTTTTTCACAAACACGAGATCAGGCGTAGACAATCACGGCGCAAATCTCTACATCCGCCTCACCGTTGTTGGCAATAGCGTGTCCGGTGCCTGCAGGGCAGAGCATAACATCGCCGGCACTAACAGGAACCGCAACCCCGTTGTCATTGTAAAGCGCTTCGCCTTTTATAAGGTAGAACAGCTCACTGTCTTTTTCATGTACATGGTAGCCAATGCTGCAGCCGGGTTTGAGGGTAATATTGGCAAACAGGCGGCCTTTGTTATTCAATTCTTCAGGACTTGCAAAGTTGGTGATCTCCACAGTGCCGTTTCCGCCGCGCATATTTTCACGGTACTCTTTTTTGCAATCTGCTTCTTTTCTGATCATTTTGATGACCTCCTTATATGATTGATCCTATTATAGCATCCTGCCACAGGAAAAAACAAGGACTTTCATTATTTTTGTTGTGCAAATAGGTAGTGTAGAGGAGAAAAATGTGTTATTATAAAGGGCAGAAAAAAGGGAGGGATGGAGATGAATCTCAATTCATTTATGCCTGTAAAACTGGTGACCGGTGCAGGCTGCGTACGCGCCAGCGCTAAAGAACTTGCAAAACTGGGAAAAGTCTGCTTTATTGTAACCGGCAAAAATTCTGCCAAGGCCAGCGGCGCATTGCAGGACATAACAGATACCCTGGATCTCAACGGCCAGAGCTGGCTGCTGTTTGATGAAATTGGCCCAAATCCCAAGCTTACTGACTGTATGACCGCTGCTGAGAAAGCAACTGCCGCCGGTGCGGATTTTATTCTGGGAATTGGCGGCGGCTCTGCTCTGGACGCAGCAAAGTGCATTGCTGTCCTGGCAGCAAACCCCGGCCTTACACAGGCACAGCTTTATGCCTTTGATTGGGCAAACGCGCCCCTCAAAATAGCCGCGGTGGGCACCACTGCCGGTACAGGCAGTGAGGTAACAAAGGTTTCGGTTATCACCACTCCTGACGGACGCAAAAAGAGTTTTCACAACGAAGCAATATTCCCGGTCCTGTCTCTTGGCGACCCAACCTATACCATGTCCCTGCCCCCTATGGTGACCCTGTCCACAATGGTTGATGTACTGGCCCATTGTGCAGAAAGCTTTTTCAGCCGCGCGGCAAATAACATTTCCCGCTGCTACGCCATCGAAGGTATCCGCCTTCTGCTGCCGGTCATGCGTACGATGGCAGAAAGTGGGTGCGGCAATATGGACTATCATACCCGTGAACAACTTTATTGCGCCTCGATTTACGGCGGATTGGCCATCAATGTAACCGGCACATGCTTCCCCCATACCATGGGTTATCTGCTCACAGAAGCTTTTGGCATTCCCCATGGCACTGCCTGTGCAGTGTTCCAAAAGGATTTTTACGAATACAACAAATCCGTTGTTCCCACCCTTGCCGCAGAATACATAGAAAGAATCGGTTGCAGCGAGGAAGAGTATTTCCGCCTGATTGAGAAACTTACGCCCCCCTGTGATGTTACTATGGATGAAGCCTTCATAGCCGAAGCTCACAGCCGCTGGATCCATAACGGCAGTATTGTGAAATGCCAGGGTGTATTCAGCGCTGACATGGCTGATGCTATCCTCCGCCGTAAATTCCCCGCAAAATGAAGCAAACACAGCCGCCGGCCTGATGTGCCGGCGGCTGTGCTGTTTATACCATGTTAGTCATAAAATGTGGTTTTGATGGAAAGCAGTCTGCTGGTAATATAAGTGCGTTATGCCATGGTTTACAGGGAGTCTAGAATACAACATACCCCCTATACATGGAAGCGGTCATAGCGTTCAATGCAATCCAGGCAGAACTTCTTGTCACCTGCAAGGCGAATCCAGTTGGCACCGGTGGTTTCACCGCAGCAATCGCAGGTGTAGGAATCAAATAAGCGGGCCTTTCCGGGCAGATTAATGGTGGTTTCCTTGACATCAAACATTTCTTCCGGTTTGCAGGCCTGGTAGTAAGCGAAAGATTCCTCTCTGGTCATCCCTTCGGGCTTGGGTTTCAGCACCAACCGAACGGACTTGCCGGTCTTGCGGTTGTAGAAAGAGAATGCCTGCTTACCGCGCATACGGAACAGCAGATTCCCCTTGCCAATGCTGCAGCCAAGCATCACCTGGATACCGTCAATACCGCAGGCATCATTTTCCGCAATGCAGACCACCTGCTCATCGCTTGAAAATTCCAAATTCAGAAGTTTAATGGCATAAAGACTTGCCTGATAGCCAATGGTCAGGCCGCCGCACGCATGGCCGTGAAAAGCAACGCAATCATTCCAGGTTTTCATAGGTTTCCTCCTTATTCTTCTACCAGCACCATGTGCCGGCCTTCTACATCCACTACCTTCGCATCCACGCCGTAAACATCTTTCAGGGCTTCGCTGTCCAGAATGCTGCGGTCACCGTGACGGTAGACCTGTCCATCTTTCAGAAGCAGGAAACGGTCGCAGAACCGCAGCGCCAGATTCAGGTCGTGGATGACCACCACTGCGGTCATGTTGTCCCTGTGGCAAAATTCCCGGACCATATTCAGCACCTGGTACTGATTCTGAATATCCAGAGCGCTGGTAGGCTCATCCAGCAGCAGTACCTTCGGCTGCTGTGCCAAAGCTCTCGCCAGCATGACCTTCTGCTTTTCGCCGCCGGAAAGCTGATTGAGGAATCTTCCACGCATATCCTCCACATCCAGCCGGTGCATGGCATCATGGACGATCATGTGATCTTCCTCGGTGAAACCCCATTTCATATAGGGCCTTCTTCCCAGCATCACCACATCGTGAACAGTCATTTGAGTACTGGGAACACTTTGAGAAACAAAGGCAACACGCTTTGCGACTTCCCGGGGGGACTTTGCCAGCAGATTTTCGCCATCCAAAATCACCTCGCCGGTTTGGGGCTTCAGAATGTGGTTAAAACATTTCAACAGCGTACTTTTGCCAACGCCGTTGTTTCCCAGGATGGCAAGAAACTTTCCTGGCTCCATATCAAAGGATACATCCTTCAGAACTTCCGGACAGCCTTTATAATGAAAGCTTAAATTCCTGACTTGCATCATTGTTTTTTACCTCCTCTGAACAGCAGGTAAAGGAACAGCGGGCCGCCCAGAAAAGAGGTAATAGCGCCGATGGGCAGTATCACCGGACTGATGGCCGTTCTGGCAAACAGGTCACCCAGCAAAAGCAGGGTCGCGCCGCCTAAGATAGAACCGGGAATTAAGTAAACATGGTTATTGCCTACCACCATACGGACGATGTGGGGTGCCACCAAACCGATAAAGCTGATCAGGCCCACATTGGAAACTACCACGGAGCTGCACAGGCAGCACAGTACCATGCCCACAAGGGTCAGCCGCTTTACATTGATGCCCAGACTGATGGCGGTTTCTTCACCGCTCAGCAGAGCGTTGTAATCCCAGCGGTGGACAAAGCAGTATACACACAGAATAGCTACGATCGCGGTCATACCACCCAGGTCTTCCCAGCCGGTGCTGCCAAGATCACCAAAGGTCCAGAACACCAGAGTAGAGAGCTGCACTTCGTCAGCAAAGTATTGGATGAGGGTGGTTGCGCCGGTAAACATAGAGCTGATGGCTACACCTGCCAGCACGATACCCTCCGGGGATACCTGCCGGAATTTGGACAGGCCGAGAATTACCAGGGCTACGGCTATAGAACCCAGGAACGCACACAGGGGAATGCCAAAGCCGTCGGCTGCGCCTAATCCCAACACAACGATAGCGAAAGCCGCACCGAAGGTAGCGCCCTGGGAAACGCCCAAGGTAGAAGAAGATGCCAGAGGATTCCGAAGAATTGCCTGCAGGATGCAGCCGGCAAGGCCCAAGCCACCGCCGGCAAGGACAGCCGTAATGATCCGGGGCAGCCGGTTATTCTGCACCACCAGATTGATCTTCCTGTCAGAGGACAGGCCAAAGATACCCTTGACCAGTTCTCCAATAGGCGTTTCATAAGAACCGGCCCGGAGGCTCAGCAGCATGGTCAGCAGCAGAACACCGCTTAAGATAACTAAAAAACTGACGCTTTTGACTTGATTTTTTCGGTACAGTTCGTCAATATTATTCTCCGATTTTGATGGGACGGAATTCATAACCAGCCTCCTTCAGATCTGCATAGGGATTCACGCCCAGCAGCTTTTCAAAAATTTCCTCTGCCTTTGCCACCGGATCCACATCCTTAAACTGTTCCGGATACATGACGCAGGCCGCATAGTAGGCATCTGCCAACGCCGTTTCCAGATTGGATGCGGAGGACCGGAAGGAAATCTGGGAATAGACCTTTCCTTCCTGCACAGCGGTAAGGGAATTGTAGTAATCGGGGTTTTTGGCATAGTCCTCTTTGATCAGGCTCATGCCGTTAAAGTCTATGAATATAATATCCGGATCCCAGGAAAGAACCTGCTCCAGGTCGATGTTGAACGCGCCGTTCTGTCCTGTAGTGTCTGCCAGATTGTTGGCATGGATCAATGTGAAGGGGCCGTATCCAGCTTCTGTCCCTTCAAATCCGTGGTGGCCTTTGAAGGAAACGCCGCCCACATAGACAGAAGGCTTTTCGCTCCCGGAAATGTCCTTGGTGCGGTCATCCAGATCCTGCTGAATCTCCTTTAAGTAATTGGTCAGCTCTGCCGCGCGGGTTTCCATGCCGTAAAGCTGGCCCAGAATACGGATCGTGTCATAAGCATCCTGGTCCAAAGTCGTATCGCTGCCGGGAACCACCACGACGGGCGTACCGGTCTTGGCCTGCAGGTCATCTGCCTCCACAGAGGCATAGGCACTCATAACGATTACATCCGGACTTAGATTGATAATCTCCTCCGTATAGGGTTCACCATTGGTACCGATCACCGGCAGGTCCTTGAACTTATCAAAATTCACATAGTTGTAAAGCCGGGACATACCGGGTTTTACTTCGTAGTCCTCTACACCGGTCACAAGGTCCTGCGCGCCCACATAGCAGGTATACCGCAGAGCACCAACGCCCACACAGACAATAGACTCCACAGTCTCCGGTACTTCTACCTGACGGCCCGCACCATCAGTGATTGTACGGGTATTTCCGCCATTTGTTCCGGTGATACCGCAGCTGGCAAACTGGCTGAGACAAAGAACAGCTGACAGGACTAATGCAATCATCTTTTTCATACAAATATCTCTTTCTTTTCCCGGCAGGCTGTGCTATGATAATTACGCCTGCCTTTATTTGACGATTTGGGTCGGTATGCCCCGGTTTGGTTGCCGCCAGCCGGGGTATCTTTTAACCAATTATAGCGAATCCCCCCACAGCGTACAAGCCGGGTGGGGGGATATAATTTTTCACGAATCAAACGCATTCATTTGCCAGTTTCTTAACGAAGATGCAGTAGGCACACATACCGGAAGCGTTGTGGCTTTTCTTTGCCTTTCATTGCAGCCTATGAAGCATGACCGGAAAAGGCAGGCGCAGGAGAAAAATTTGGATATTAAAGGAAAATAACTATTGACATTCTTACTGAATGATATATAATCTATTTTATCACATTAGCGTGCTAAAGCGATATAAAGGGGTATTGTATGAAAGACTGGTACACAAAAAGTACAGACGATCTGTGCAAGGCGATCCTTTCTCTGGAAACACAAGAAGAGTGTTATGCCTTCCTGGAGGATATCTGCACCATCAAGGAGATACAGGACATTTCACAACGGTTGTCTGTGGCAAAGATGCTCAGTCAAGGCATCAGCTATGCCATTATTTGCAAGGAGACCGGTGCCAGTACAGCCACCATCAGCCGTGTGAGCCGCTGTTACGAGTATGGCGCAGGTGGATATAAGAAGATTATTACCCGTCTGAATGAGGGAGATGACAATGCTTGACACCAGGATTTTGAAAAATGATGAGAAGGCTGTATTTGCGCTGCGGGTATTGTACAGGCAGTACGGTTACCAGCCTTACAAAATGAGCAAATTTGAGCCATATGAATACTATATGCAAAATAAGGACTTTCTTGTCAGCGACCGGATCATTACCTTCAATGATACCAACGGCAGATTGTTGGCACTGAAGCCGGATGTGACCCTTTCTATTATTAAAAATGGGGAGGACATTCCCGGCTGCAAGCAGAAGGTATATTATAACGAAAATGTCTACCGGGTCTCCGAAAACACCCGCCAGTTCAAAGAAATTATGCAGGCGGGTCTGGAGTGCATCGGCGATATCGATTTGTATGATATCTTTGAGGTGGTATCCCTGGCCGCGCAAAGCCTTGCGCTGATCTCTCAGGATTTTGTACTGCAGATCTCCCATTTGGGGGTACTGTCAGCGGTGCTGGATAAGATTTGCCCGGATCAGGCCTTCCGCCAAAAGGTTATGGGCTGTATGAAGAGCAAAAATCCCCACGACCTGTCCCGGCTCTGCCAGCAATACGGGGTGGAAAGCACTCCACTGATGGGGCTGATCAGCGCTTATGGCCCACGGGACAAAGTCATAGAACAGCTGCAGACTATAGATTGCGGGCAAACTGCGCTGTATGAGCTGCAGGCACTGTCTGTGCTTCTGGATCAGCTGCCTTGGGCGGATAAGATCATTTTTGATTTCTCCGCTGTCAATAATATAAACTACTATAATGGCATTGTGTTCCAGGGTTATTTGAGCGGTATCTGTGAAAGCGTTCTTGCAGGTGGTCAATATGATAAGCTGATGCAAAAGCTGGAGCGCCGTGCCGGCGCGGTGGGCTTTGCGGTATATCTGGATCTTTTGGAACAGCTTCCGGCGGAGGACACGGGCTATGATGTAGATGTGCTGCTGCTGTACGATGCGGATGCGGATATTCTGTCTGTGGCAAAAGCTGTTGCAGAGCTGACTGACCAGGGGATGACCGTCAGTGCCCAAAAAAGCATTCCTCAAAAGCTCCGCTTCCGGCAGCTTTTGCAGCTTTCCAAGGAGGGATCGTTATGCTGAATGTGGCGCTGCCTAAGGGCCGGTTGGGCGAAAAGGTATATGCTATGTTTGAAGCGGCAGGCTTTGAATGTCCTTCAATCAAAGAAAATAACCGGAAGCTGATATTTGAAAATCCCGAAAAACAGGTCCGTTACTTCTGGGTCAAGCCCTCAGATGTTGCCATTTATGTAGAGCGGGGAGCGGCGGATATGGGCGTAGCGGGTAAGGATATCCTTTTGGAATACGAACCGGATGTATATGAACTGCTGGACCTTGGCCTTGGCAAATGCCGTATGGCGGTGGCTGCCCCGGCGGATTTCCGGGATAACGAAAACCGCACTCTGCGTGTGGCGACCAAGTTTACCAATATTGCCGCCGGCTATTACACCGGTATCGGGCGGCAGATCGATATTATCAAGCTCAATGGCTCCATCGAGCTTGCGCCCATTTTGGGCCTGTCCGATGTGATCGTGGACATTGTGGAGACCGGCACAACGCTGAAGGAAAATAACCTTTCCGTAATGCAGACCATCCTGCCCATCAGTGCAAGACTGATTGCCAATAAGGCAAGCTTTCAATTCAAGGGTGGACAGATCGAAAGCCTGCTGTGTCAAATAAGAAATCAGGTGAGTAACTGTGATTAAAATCTATAACTATGGGCAGGTCTCCAATCAGGAGATATTTGCCCGGGATAATATTTCCGCCAATGTGGAGGATGTGGTGGCGCAGATCATTGCTGCCGTCAATGAAAAAGGCGACAGCGCATTATTGGACTATACCGCCCAGTTTGATAAGGTGCAGCTGACGGCACTGGAGGTGTCCCAACAGGAGATCGACGAAGCCTTTTCCGCCGTAGAGCCGGAATTTCTGGAGGTCCTCCGTGAAGCGGCAGCTAATATCCGCGCCTATCACGAAAAACAGGTGCGCAACAGCTTCCTGCTCAATCAGAAAGACGGTGTGGTTATCGGTCAAAAGATAACGCCCATTGAAAAGGTAGGGCTGTATGTGCCCGGCGGTACAGCCGCCTATCCCTCTACGGTACTGATGGACTCCATCCCTGCCAAGATCGCCGGTTGTGGGCAGATCGTTATGGTAACGCCACCCGGTAAGGATGGCAGGATCAATCCCGCGATCCTTGCCGCCGCAAAGATTGCCGGTGTGGACCGTATTTTCAAGGTGGGCGGCGCGCAGGCAGTGGCAGCGCTGGCATACGGTACTGCCACAGTTCCAAAGGTGGATAAAATCGTTGGACCCGGCAACGCCTATGTGGCAGAAGCCAAAAAGCAGGTGTTCGGCAAGGTGTCAATCGATATGATTGCCGGTCCCAGCGAGATTCTGGTGGTGGCGGACTCTACGGCAGATCCCCGTTTTGTGGCGGCAGATATGCTGTCCCAGGCAGAGCACGATAAAATGGCAAGCGCTGTGCTGGTCACCGACAGCCGCACCTTTGCCGACGCGGTGAGCAAAGAGCTGGAGCTGCAGCTCCCATTACTGCCCCGGGCGGAGATCGCCAGGGCATCTATCGACAATAACGGCAAGATCATTGTGGCAGAAGGTAATCTCATGCTGGCCATTGAAATCGCTAACCAGATCGCCCCGGAGCATCTGGAGCTGTGCGTGGCCAATCCTTTTGATTATCTGGATAAGGTAAAACACGCCGGTTCGGTCTTTATGGGCAAGTATTGCCCCGAGGCGCTGGGTGACTACTTTGCAGGCCCCAACCACACCCTTCCCACCAGCGGTACGGCCCGGTTCTCCTCGCCCCTGTCTGTAGATGATTTTGTGAAAAAGACACAGTTTACTTACTATACGGAAAATGCGCTGAAGGCGGTAGCGGACAAAATTGCTTTGTTCGCCCACAAAGAGGGGCTGGACGCCCACGCAAAAAGCGCCACCATTCGTTTTGAGGATAAAAAATGAGTAGATTTATTTCTGAGAAATTTGCATCCCTTGTGCCATACACCCCCGGTGAACAGCCCAGAGATATGCAATATGTAAAGCTGAATACCAACGAATGTCCGTTCCCCCCATCTCCCGGCGTTGCAGCGGCAGTGGCAGCGGAATGCGGCAGACTGCAGCTGTATTCTGACCCGGAAAGCACTGCACTGCGGCAAAAACTGGCGCAGGTCTATGGGGTGACGCCTCAGCAGGTGTTGGTTTCCAACGGCTCGGATGAAGTGCTGAACTTTGCCTTTATGGCCTACGCGGATGAAAAGACGCCGTTGGCATTCCCGGATATCTCCTACGGGTTTTACCCGGTATTCGCGGAGCTGAACCGCATTCCCTACATCCAGATCCCCTTAAAAGCGGATTTTTCTATTGACCCCCAGGATTATATGGGCATTGGAAAGACATTGGTGATCGCAAATCCCAACGCGCCTACCGGTCTGTGCCTGCCCCTTTCAGACATTGAAAACATTGTCAGGAGCAATCCGGAGAATGTAGTAATCGTGGACGAAGCCTATGTGGATTTCGGCGGAGAAAGCGCTGTAGCGCTGGTGGATACCTATGAAAATCTTCTGGTGGTACAAACCTTCTCCAAATCCCGGTCTATGGCAGGCGCCCGGCTGGGTTTTGCCATCGGCAATGAAAAGCTGATCGCGGATCTGAATACCATCCGCTGTTCCACAAACCCCTACAATGTGAATCGTATGACGGAGTTTGCAGGGGTCGCCGCCCTGGCGGACAACAGCTATTACCTGAACAATGTCCAAACTATCATCCGCAACCGCCAGTGGACCACGGAACAACTGCGCAAGCTTGGCTTTGCGGTACTGGATTCCCAGGCAAACTTTGTGTTTGCCAAATCCCACCGGATCGACGGAGAAGATTTGTATCGGCAATTAAAGCAGCGGGGTGTGCTGGTGCGCCACTTTACAAAGCCGCGCATCGCCCAATATATCCGAATTACAGTGGGTACTATGGAGCAGATGGAAAGGCTGATCCAAACCATTCAAGAAATTTTGGAGGCATAGATATGAGAACAGCCGAAATTAAGCGCGTCACCGGGGAGACAAATATTTCCCTGGCACTGAACTTTGACGGAACGGGTGTAAGTGACTGCCGCACCGGATGCGGTTTTTTAGATCATATGCTGACATTGTTTGCCAGGCATGGCCGTTTTGATCTGACCGTTACCTGCCAGGGCGATACCCATGTGGATTATCACCACACGGTGGAAGATATCGGAATTTGCTTTGGCAAAGCATTTGCCCAGTGCCTGGGCGACAAGAGAGGCATCGTCCGTTACGGCGATACCACGCTGGCAATGGATGAAAGCTTGATTCTGTCCGCTGTGGATATATCCGGCCGGGGTGGCTGCTATTACGCACTGAACATCCCCGCGCAGAAGGTAGGGGATTTTGACACGGAGCTGTGTCAGGAGTTCTTTGCTGCCTTTGCCCGGGACGCAGGTATTACGCTGCATCTGCGTCAGCTGGCGGGGAACAACTCCCACCATATCATTGAGGGTGCTTTCAAGTCTGTTGCCCGGAGCCTGAAACAGGCGGTTGCCATTGACCAGGCCTTTGCCGGTGAAGTGCCTTCCACAAAGGGGATCTTGTAATGATCGCAGTGATTGATTACGGTGTGGGAAACCTGTTCTCTCTTTGCTCATCTCTGGAACGCATCGGTGCCGATGCCCGGGTCACCTCTGACCCGGAGGAGATCCGCAAAGCGGAGAAACTGATCCTGCCCGGCGTGGGCGCGTTTGCAGACGCGGCAGCGAAGCTGCGTGCTTCCAACTTGGATACGGTTATCCGGGAGCAAGCGGTAAGTGGTAAGGAAATTATGGGCATTTGCCTTGGTATGCAGCTTTTGTTTGAAAGAAGCTACGAATTTGGCGAGCATACCGGTCTGGGACTGCTGAAGGGCAGTGTGATCCCTATGAAAGGTACGGTCCCGGAGGGATTGAAGATCCCCCACATCGGCTGGAACGCGCTTAATTTTCGCAGGGAGAGCACGCTGCTGCGCTATATCCAGGAGGGGGATTGCGTTTATTTTGTCCATTCCTTCTATGTAGACCCAGGCGTGGAGAGCGTAGTCGCTACTGCCGAATATGGCAGGCAGGTAACCGCAGCGGTGCAGAAAGATAATGTAATGGGCTGCCAGTTCCACCCGGAAAAAAGCGGTGAAGTGGGACTGAATATCCTGCGCGCCTTTTGTGAACGGGAGGAACAGGTATGATCTTATTCCCTGCAATCGATCTTTTTGACAAAAAGGCAGTACGCCTCTACAAGGGCGATTATGCCAATATGACGGTATACAGCGAGAATCCTATTGAAATCGCCCGGGATTTCGAGGCAAAAGGCTGTACCCATATTCACATGGTGGATCTGGAAGGCGCCAAGGACGGTACGACGCAAAATATCGGTGTGGTTGCACAGGTTGCGCAGGAGACCTCCCTGTTTGTGGAGATCGGCGGCGGTATCCGCAGTATGGAAACCGTAGCCAGGTATCTGGATGCCGGCGTTTCCCGGGTGATCTTAGGCACTGCCGCTGTGAACGACGAGATGTTCCTTCGGGAAGCAGTTGCAAAATACGGTAATAAGATCGCTGTGGGCGCAGATGTAAAGGACGGCTGTATCGCCATTAAGGGCTGGCTGGAAACATCCGCCGTGACCCTGGAGGCATTTATGCAAAAAATGGAAATAATAGGCGTAAGAAATATTATCTGCACCGATATTTCCAAGGACGGCGCAATGCAGGGTACAAACCTTGCCCTGTACCGGCAGCTTTCGGGACAGTTCCGGCTTGATATCACCGCCTCCGGCGGCGTGTCCACCATAGAGGATATCCGTAAGCTCCGGGAAATGGACATTTACGGTGCGATCATTGGCAAGGCATATTACACCGGTGCCATTGATTTGGCGGAAGCGCTGGAGGTAGCAAAATGATCACAAAGCGCATTATCCCCTGCTTAGACATTAAGGACGGACGGGTAGTAAAAGGAACGAATTTTCAGGGTCTTTCCGATGTTTCCTCACCGGTGGAACTGGCGAAAATCTATTCCGGCAGCGGTGCTGATGAGCTGGTATTCTACGATATCACCGCATCCTCCGAAGGACGGCAGCTCTTTACGGATGTTCTGCGCCAGGTGGCAGCTCAGATCTTTATTCCGCTGACAGTGGGCGGAGGTATTCACAAAGTGGAGGACTTCGACCGGGTCCTGAAATGCGGTGCGGACAAGGTCAGCGTTAATTCCGGTGCCATCCGCGACCCCCAGCTCATTTACAGAGCTGCGCAAAAGTATGGCAGCCAGTGCGTGGTGCTGTCTGTGGATGTCAAACGCGTTGACGGTCAGTTCCGTGTCTTTGCCAAAGGCGGCAGAGAGGATACGGGCATGGAGGCGATTCCATGGATCAAAAATGGTGTGGCGCTGGGAGCTGGCGAAGTGGTGGTCAATTCCATCGACACTGACGGTGTCAAGCAGGGTTTTGATATTGAAATGCTCCAAGCGGTATGTGATGCGGTGAATGTGCCGGTGATCGCTTCCGGCGGTGCAGGCACTGTGGCGCATTTCACAGATTTATTCCGCACCATTCCCACCATCGACGCAGCATTGGCGGCTTCGGTGTTCCATTTCGGACAGATAAAAATTGCTGACCTGAAGCGGTCTCTCAGAAATAACAACATTATTGTGAGGTTATAATATGCTTTCCATTGATAAGCTGAAATTTGACGAAAAGGGTCTGATCCCGGCAGTGGTGGTGGATGCCCTCACCAAAAAGGTGCTAACCGTGGCGTATATGAACAGGGAGAGCCTGCGAGTCTCTATGGAAAAGGGACTGACCTGCTTCTGGAGCCGCTCCCGGCAGGAACTGTGGCTGAAGGGGGAGACCAGCGGCAATTACCAGCACATCGTCAGCATCACCGCCGACTGCGATGGAGATTCCCTTGTTGTTGTGGTGGAAAAGGATGGACCTGCCTGCCATACCGGCACCGACTCCTGCTTTACAAACCCGGTGTGGGAGAGCGAAAATCTGCGGGAATTCAGTCTGCAGGGACTATACGATCTGCTGGTGGGCAGAAATGAGAGCCGCCCCGAGGGTTCTTATACCACCTATCTGTTTGAGAAGGGTATCGACAAGATCCTGAAAAAGGTGGGAGAGGAATGTACCGAGGTCATTATTGCAGGCAAGGCAGACGATAAAAAGGAAACGGTCTACGAATTGGCAGACCTTGCCTATCACGCTATGGTGCTGATGGTACAGATGGGTATTACCGTGGAGGATGTCCATAAGGAGCTTGCCTCCCGGCATATCATCGATCATAAGGTAAAACAGGAGAAAATGACAAAATGACTCCCTCCAACTACCATACCCACACCTGTTTCTGCGACGGTAAAAACACCCCGGAGGAGCTGGTACTGGAAGCTATCCGGCTGGGCTGCCCGGAGATCGGCTTTTCCGGCCATACCCACACGGTGTTTGACAGCAGTTTCTGTATGTCAAAGGAAAGCACCCGGGGGTATGTCGATGCAGTCCGCGCTGCCCGGAAAACCTATGGCGACCAGATCAAAATATGGCTGGGCGTTGAGCAGGATTACTATGCCCAGGAATCCACCCAGGGCTACGACTATGTGATCGGCGCAGTTCACTATGTAAAAAAAGACGGCTGTTATCTGCCGGTAGACGAGAGCAAAGAATGCCAGATCGCCAACGCGGAGCGGTTCTACAATGGGGATTTTTACGGTTTTGTTGAGGATTACTATACAGCCATGGCGGATGTATACCGAAAGACCGGGTGTCAGATCATCGGACACTTTGATCTGATTGCCAAATTTAACCGCGATCAAGACCTGTTTGACCCCCAACACCCCCGTTATCAGGCAGCAGCGCAAAAGGCGCTGGATGCGCTGATGGATACGCCGGCGGTGCTGGAGGTAAACACCGGCGCGATTGCCCGGGGATATACTGCCGAACCTTATCCGGCCAAGGATATTCTTCACCGTTGGTTAGCAGCAGGAAAGAAAACTGTTTTCTCCTCAGACTGCCACAGCGCAGAGCAATTACTCTTTGGATATGACATTTATGAAGCCTA
The DNA here is from genome assembly GCA_045611945.1 of Faecousia sp. Taxonomy (GTDB): domain Bacteria; phylum Bacillota; class Clostridia; order Oscillospirales; family Oscillospiraceae; genus Faecousia. The sequence goes on from JAZKYA010000111.1 coordinate 56,939, forward strand.
TGTGCAAGCCTGCAGGTAATGGGAATAAAAAGCATATAAATACGGCACTTTCGGTTGTCATGGCAACCTTTTCGCCAGGTAACGGATGCCAAGCTATGCTTTGCTTTACCAGGGTTTGCGAGGTTTTTTCCCTATTCGTACTACAAAGCATACTACTTTTGAAAATAACCTCATTTTGCCCCAACATGACATACAAAAAGCAGCCATCAATCAGGTTGATGACTGCTTTTTGCTACTTATCAACATTTCCGAAAATTATTTTACTTCTGTTTGTTATTAGATTGTGTTGGTTCTTTGACAGTTGTAATATGATTCTATATATAGTCTGCAGAATTAATCGTTTAGCCTTTGTTTTTTCTGCTGATAGCTTATACCATTCTTACTTGTTTATTTTTTCATCAATTCAATTTTTACAACAAAAAGACACATCAGCCAACCCATTTTGGGGATAGCTGGTGTGTTTTTGCTCAGCGCATTTTACAACGCTCCCTTTTTGACGGTTTTCGGACTCCTTGACTTTCCATGTAACCGTGCTATAATAATAACAATTTTTCGTTTCGAGGTGGAATGAATGAAGAAAACAGTTGCTTTTTTTCTTGTATTGGCGCTTTGTCTTGCCTTGGCTGCTTGCTCCGCACCTAACCAATCAACCGACGGCAATTCGGTTCAAGGTGCAACGGTATCGAAAGATACGCCAATGTCAAACGAAACCCTTTCCGTCCCAAAGCCTGCTCTGTCGGAGCTGGGAGATGGAAAACGGGAAGATGCCATTTTGATTCTCCAAGTAACGATCAATCCGGAATTCGAACTCTATGTGGATTTTAACAACCAAATCACCGTTGTCCGCTGTTTAAACGAAGATGCCGAGAAACTCTTTGCAGGCAAGGGCATTTTGGGCATGGAGGTTGGCAAAGGTTTGAAAGAGGCCATGGCCGAAGCTCAAAATCAGGGTTTTCTCAATGAAACCGTCGCAACAGTCACTATTGCCCCCACCGTTCAGAACGGTTTGGATTGGAGCGAAGAATTAAGCGAAGTTCTCGCTTCCTATGTTGCGGACTTTGCCGAATCTGCAGAGCTTCCCGAACTGATCTCCAACATAGTTCCTCCGGAGATCACCGATACGGATGGTTTTTTTGATGAACTGTTGACGGCACAGCAATCAAAATATTTCTCTCAGGGCCCAGTTTGGGATTTAGATGGTAACGAGATCGGCATTGTCAAAACATATGGTGATGATGAAGGGAATGTCATCAAGAAAATTTACGAATATAATGACGGATCTACCACCACAAAAAATTATAGTAATGGTGTCATCATTTCTGAGCACGCAATATGGGATTATATGGTCTCGGATACGACCTACAATGAAGCAGGTAATCCAGTACATTCCGTTACCCGTTTCTCCGATGGTGTCACAGAAGAAACCCAATACTATGAAAACGGATGTATCAAATGCAAAATAATAAATGGAACCGATTATTCCGCAGAAGAACATTATAACGAAAGCGGTTCTATCGCTTTCAGAATCTACTCAGATTCCAATATGACGGAAGAAACCACTTATCAAGCAGACGGATCCTCCGCCGGAGTGACTTCCTACGCAGACGGCACTTACTCGGAATGGCAGAGGGACGCCGAAGGCAATATCAATATGATCTACAACAAATCCAGCGGTCCGAACGGAGAAGTCATCGAAGAGACCGGTGGTACAATCATCGTAGACGGCAAAGAACTTGATCCAAACTCTGAGGAATACCTTCTTCTAAAGGCCGCCGGTTACTTCTAAATAAGAACCGATTAAGGAGAGCGTGTTGCAGGAATTGCAACACGCCCTTTTTGTTTGAACATTGTAGCTTATTCACTGGTTTGTATGTCATTTTGTTGGCTATTTAATGCCCTGCCGTGAAGGCGATAACTTGCGAATATTTCATAATTGTTTTCTCTTCCGGCGCTGGGAGACAGGGCGATCAATGTGTACAGTGTAGTAACATAGTACACAGGTGTGTAAAGACATGGTACACAGTTTTATAGTACAATAAAGGCATCAAAAACAGACAAAGGAGTGCTGTAAGATGCCGTGGGAGTGTAGAACTGTGGAAAGCCAAAGAAAAGAATTTGCACAAGCTGCTGAATGTTGCAACAACTTTAGTGCCCTGTGCCGTGAGTTTGGCATTACGCGGCACACAGGGTATAAATGGCGGGAACGCTATGCCGCGCAGCAGCCCCTCACAGACAGAAGCCGACGACCGCATACCAGTCCGTCCAAAACACCGGAAGCGGTGGAACAGCTCATCCTGGCAGTTAGATCAGACAATCCCGGTTGGGGTGCCAGAACGATCAGAGATGTTCTGATACAGGAAGGTCATGAGAATATCCCGTGTGCTAAAACGGTCAATAATATTCTTCACCGTTACAATTGCATTAGTCCGGAAGAATCTCAAAAGCGGCAGCCGTTTGTTCGCTTTGAGAAGGAATTGTGCAACCAAATGTGGCAAACAGACTTCAAAGGTGAGTTTCGAATGGAAGATGGCCGATACTGTTATCCATTGGATATCATTGATGACCATTCCCGCTTTGCCATCCGGGTAGTTCCGCATTTGCGCACATCCTATGTGGTAATTCCTGTGTTCAAACAGGCTTTTCAGGAATTTGGCCTGCCGGATTCCATTCTTTCTGATAACGGCGCACAGTTTGCCGGTTTTCGGAAAGGCTATACCCAATTTGAACGGTGGCTTATGGATCTGGATATTCTTCCGCTTCACGGTCGCATTAAACACCCGCAAACCCAGGGCAAAATAGAGCGGTTTCACAGAACGATGAAACAAGAGCTACTGAATCACACAACCATCGCCAATATTGAGGATGCACAAAACAAGTTGTCCAGCTAGCGCGACAAGTATAACAACATTCGACCTCACGAAGCTCTCGGAAGGAAAAGACCAGGGGATGTTTATGAGCCAAGCCAGCGACAATACAAAGAAAAAATTGAAAATACGAATATGGTGGGGAGCACCATGTAATCAAGGTTAACAACTGGGGTTATGCCAGATTCGACAAATGGCAGGTTTATTTGAGTGAAACAATGAGAAACCAATACATCGAATTTCGACCAACCCCAAATGGTGAATCATTCATTGCCTGCTATCGAAACTTCAAAATTGCAGAGTTTGATACAGAAGATGGTCAGTTAATTCACCGGTCCATTGCAAGGCTGTAAGTTGTGTACTATGTCCTTGCACTGGTGTGTACCATGTTACTCTTGACACAATGATCGCCCCTACAGGTTAGTTGCAATATATCGTATTGCGTGTTATAATGTTGCGGTGAAAGCGAGGTGCTTTTATGGTAAAAATTCTGTTTGTTTGCTATGGCAGGATTTCCACGAATTCTGAAAAACCCTTGTGCCTCTAAGGAAATTCACTTTCTAAAATTACATTTACCAACGATTTACCAACGAAATCGGAGAGCCAAACTTGCAGTAAATACACAAACACCTGTCCACGGCAGATTCTGCCATAGGACAGGTGCTTTTGCTGTTCATAAAGCATCACTGGATAATTGAATGAAAGTATGATATGATTAGTTCTGTGAATTTGAAAAAATGGGGTGAGCAACGTGGTTGATATTTCGACTTGGATAAATACATTCCTGAAAGCCTTGGATGAAACATTTGGAGATCGGGTGTGGTTTGTTGGTTTGCAAGGAAGCTACGGCCGCGGTGAAGCCACAGAAACCAGTGATATTGATATGGTAGTTATCCTGGATGAATTGTCTGCAAAAGATGTTGAAGCCTATAATAGGATGCTGAACACCTTGTCGCACCGGGAGTTGATCTGCGGTTTCCTTTCCGGAAAAGATGAGCTTCTGAAATGGGAGCCTGCCGATCTTTTCCAGTTCTATTATGATACAAAGCCGATTCAGGGGAGTCTGGATGAATTGCTGCCCTTGCTTGATGTAACGGCAATTGTGCGGGCAATCAAAATCGGTGTCTGCAATATCTATCACGGCTGTGTGCATAATATGCTGTACGAGAAGAGCGAAGATATTCTGCGCGGGCTATATAAATCTGCCTCCTTCGTAGTCCAGACAATCGCCTTTTGGCAAACCGGAAACTATATCCACCTCCAAAAAGATCTGCTTCCGGTTGTTGCATCGGATGAGCGCCAGATCGTGGATACCTTTTTGACGCTTAAAAACGGTGGCGCTGTGGATTTTGAAAATATGTCTGAAGCTTTGTTTGCTTGGTCCAAAAACTGGATTGCACGGACAAACTGTATGTATGTGAAAGAGTGACAGATTATGAAATTTCATGAAAAATTGCAGGAGCTGAGGAAGCAAAAAGGGCTTACGCAAGAAGAATTGGCAGAATCCCTTTATGTATCCCGAACTGCCATTTCCAAGTGGGAGTCGGGCAGAGGCTATCCCAATATCGACTCTCTAAAAGCAATCGCAAAATTCTTTTCCGTGACAATTGATGAACTATTGTCCGGCGAAGAGGTGCTGACCATAGCGGAGGAAGATCAAAGGCAAAAGGGATCCATTCTCCGGGATATGGTATTTGGATTGCTGGATTTGAGCGTCGCCATGTTCTTTTTTGTCCCGTTCTTCGGACAAAAGGCAGACGGCTATGTACAAGCAGTTTCCCTTACATCCCTGACGGTCATTGCTTCTTATTTGAAAGCTGCGTTCTTCGCGGCTGTGATCGGCATGATCATCTCTGGAATCTTAACCCTTGTGCTTCAGAATTACCGGGGTGTTTTCTGGGTGCGGAATAAGAGCATGATATCCTTGGCGCTAAATGCAGCGGGAGCGCTCCTCTTTATCATCAGTTCGCAGCCTTATGCGGCAGCGTTTTTGTTCATTTTCCTG
>JAZKYA010000112.1:0-55611 GCA_045611945.1 Faecousia sp.
CACTACTCACGAACAGGAGTAATTATGAGATTAATTTCTTGGAATGTAAACGGGCTTCGTGCCTGCATGCAAAAGGGCTTTCTTGATTTTTTGAGCCATGTGGATGCGGATTGCTTTTGCCTGCAGGAAACAAAACTGCAACCCGGTCAGATCACGCTGGAACTCCCCCAATACAGGCAATTTTGGAATTATGCAGAGAAAAAAGGCTATTCGGGTACTGCGGTATTTTCAAAGAACGAGCCACTTAGTGTGCGCTACGGTGTTGGTGTTGAGCACCTGGACACAGAGGGCCGCCTCATCACACTGGAATTTTCCGATTTTTACCTGCTCACCTGTTACACACCCAATGCTCAGCGGGAGCTTGCCAGGATCGATCATAGACTTTCCTGGGATAATGCCTTCCGTGACTATGTTTCAGCACTGGACAAGCAAAAGCCTGTGATCATCTGCGGCGATCTGAATGTGGCCCACAAGGAGATCGATCTGAAGAATCCAGCTTCTAACCGCGGCAATGCCGGCTTCTCTGACGAGGAGCGCAGCAGCTTCACAAAGCTTTTGGAATGCGGCTTTACCGATTCTTTCCGCCACCTCTACCCGGATGCTACAGGAGCATACACCTGGTGGAGCTATATGTTCCAGGCGCGGCAGAAAAACGCCGGGTGGCGTATTGATTATTTTCTGGTATCAAACCGCATTGCTTCCCGGATCAAGGCTGCAACCATTTACTCAGATATTATGGGTTCTGATCACTGTCCTGTGGGTTTGGAGATCGATCTTTCGTAACGATTCCGGTCTGCCCGTCTCTGCGTACCATATATGCATCCTTTAACCTCGCTATGTAGGCGAACGGTTCTTCGGAAGAAATTGGTATGAACTGCTCCGGGCGCACCCTATGCTTTGGTGATACCCGAAATTCCAAATCCCCCTCTCCAACGCACTTAATGGGGATGCGGATTTCAAGCCCATACTGGTCCTCCAACGGAACACACAGTCCCAGATCTGCTTCCCGTTCAGCCCGGGCTGTGATGCTGCACGGAACACTTCCGCTCAACCGGCATCGGCAGCTTATCCGGTAATAAAGTCCCTCTCTGGTTACGCATGCTGTGCCGGCCGTCTCGCAGCCAAACCAAACTGCATATTCTTTGCGCAAAGCAATCCCCCCTTCTTTCCACTGTATGTGGTGAAGGGGGGATTCATTCAAATAATTTTGTCGTCATGCAAACCAAAGCTGACCGCAATGGCCTCATCCACCAGTGTCATCTGCTTATCGTCTAACCTGCCCATGTGTTCACGCAGACGCTTTTTATCTATAGTACGAATCTGTTCCAGAAGGATTACAGAATCCTTACTCAGCCCAACACTGCCTCCGGCAATATTGATATGGGTAGGAAGGCGCGCCTTGCCGGTCTGACTGGTGATCGCCGCTGCGATCACTGTGGGCGAATGACGGTTTCCGGTATCATTCTGAACGATCAGTACCGGTCTGGTACCACCCTGCTCACTGCCAACGACAGGCGACAGATCCGCGTAAAAGATATCTCCCCGCTTGACGGTGCTATCCATGTGCTTCACACTCCGATGTAACATTACCTGCGCTACGGGATATGCTCCTTATGTAACGCGGCTGCTATCATTGTCCCACGCACACAAGAAAAATATACAGTAGTGCCTGCAATTTATCCTATGCAAAAACACCGGAAATGCTACACAAAGGCAAAGTCTTTGACTGTAATCGACAGAACCCGGCGGCCCTGCCACAAAATATCCGTATGCACAGGTCTGTTTTCATCATCGAGCCAAACATCTAATTGAAGGGCATCCTCCTCATAGCTGTCGAAAATTGTTAGCAGTAAATTATCGCCGTCCATCCCTGCCGATTCCAGATATCCGCTTCTGAGCGTTCTGACCATCAGCCATGGGGCGCTGACCGGGGAAACCTCTCCATCAGCCAACAACGGAAAAGCCAGCACCGTGTCGTCGAAGGTCAGATATCCATTCTGCGCTGTGATTCTGCCTGTAATCCCAGCGATGGACTCTGGCGACAGCACCACAAAAGATAGATTTCCCTCCGTGTCGGCCGTACAGCCTACGCTGAAGGTATAGCTCTTATCCCCGTAATCCGCTGTAATCTGAGCAACGAAGCTGCATGAGTTTTGAAGCATATTCTCTCTTAATTGCATACCATGCGCCAAAGCATCCTCTTGCGACACACAGCCGCAGAGAATGCATAACAGTACGGTCAAAGCAATCAGCCGTTTCAAGGAATCCCCACCTTATTTGAGAAGTCGCGGAAGCACCTGCAGCATATCAGTGGACAGCATACCGTACTGGCCGATTTCGGACGCACAGATATCCCCTGCCGCGCCGTGAATCCAAGCACCGGCCGCAGCCGCGTCAATGGGAGATAACCCTTGTCCAACCAAGCTGACAATGATGCCTGCCAGCACATCACCGCTCCCGCCAACAGCCATGCCGGGATTTCCGGTTGGATTCCGGTAGGTTTGTGTACCATCGGTGATCACTGTACCGTGTCCCTTCAGCACAACAACACAGCCAAATTCTGTCGAAAGTCCCACGGCAGCCGTTTCCCTGCATGTCCAAATAGGCCCGGCCAGCCGCTGAAATTCTCCCTCATGAGGTGTCAGAATTGTAGCTGCCTTTCTTCCACGCAATAGATCCTTATGCGCGGATATCAGATTTATGCCATCGGCATCCACAACCACTGGACAGGCAGAATGGTCCAAAACAGCCTTTAAAACAGACAGCGCACCCTGCGACTGCCCCAGACCAGGCCCAATCAGCACCCCATCCATCCTGGACAGCATTTGTTTGACTGTTGGTACAGCTAATTCGCTCAGCATACCGTCAGCGTCCGGCAGCGGCAGAACCACAGGCTCCGTCAGCTTTACAGCCTCGATCTCGTAGATGCTTTCCGGCACAGCAAGATATACCAGTCCGGCGCCGGACCGGAGCGCGCCCATAGCCGCAAGGGCTGCTGCGCCTGTATAGCCCCGGCTACCGCACAATAGAAGCACTTTCCCGTAGTCACCTTTGTGGGAATCCTTCTTTCTATCCGGCAAAAGCGCCAAAACATCTTTCTGTGTCAACTCAAACATAACCATTCTCCTTGCGGCAAACTCTATTGCTAACAATATCATAAAGCAAAACATTCGTCTATGGAAATATTGGAAATTCATCTTGCATTTTAATATGAAATATGCTAGAATCCTTCTGATATGTCAAAAGCTGTGATTGGGCTGTCTGATCCGGACAATGCGTTCCAAGCGAGGGCGGGATGGTGTAAGCCGCTTACGCACCGCATCGGGCTTTCTCCCAGGAGCTGCCGCCTGAAAACCCAGTAGGGCGCGCCGGGTAATTCCGTTATGGATTTCAGATGTGTTTGCATCATGAGCTGCGCCTTTTGGCGAATTGCGGGTGGTACCGCGGAAGGATATCCTTTCGTCCCGAATGTGGGATGAAAGGCTTTTTTTATTTGTAAACAACACCGGAAGGGAGATATATTCTACATGAAAGCACAATTAGAGCAAATCAAGCAGCAGGCGCTTTCTGCGCTGGAAGCCGCCGAAACCCCTGCCGCTTTGGAGGAACTGCGTGTCAAAGTCCTGGGCAAAAAAGGTGAACTGACCGCTGTTCTGAAGCAGATGGGTAAGCTCTCCGCTGAGGAGCGTCCTGTTATGGGCCAGCTTGCCAACGCTGTTCGCGCTGAGATTGAAGAAAAGCTGGAGCAGTGTAAGAAAGATATCAATGCCAGGGTTCTGGAAGCCAAGCTGGCCAGTGAAGCCATTGATGTGACCATTCCCGGCGAAGCTGTTGCGCTGGGCCACCAGCATCCGATGAACCAGGTGCTGCAACAGGTCAAGGATATCTTTGTGGGCATGGGCTATACGGTAGTTGACGGTCCCGAAGTGGAGCTGGCTGCCTATAACTTCACCCGGCTGAACATCGAGGAGGGCCACCCTTCCCGTGACCGCAGCGATACCTTCTATTTTACCGACGACGATTCCGTTCTGCTGCGTACCCAGACCAGCTCCATGCAGATCCGTTTTATGGAAAACCATCAGCCGCCCCTTTGTATGCTTGCCCCCGGCCGTGTATTCCGTAAGGATGAAGCCGATGCCACCCACAGCCCCATGTTCCACCAGATCGAGGGGCTTGTGGTTGCGGAAAACATTACCATGGGCAATCTGAAGGACGCACTGATCACCATTATGCGCAAGATCTACGGTCACGATGCCAATGTCCGTTTCCGTCCCCACCACTTCCCCTTCACAGAACCTAGCTGTGAGATGGATATGCAGTGCCATAAGTGCCACGGTACAGGTGAGGTAGACGGTCATGTCTGCTCTACCTGCCACGGTGAGGGCTGGATCGAGCTGCTGGGCGCAGGAATGGTGCATCCCAAGGTTTTGGAAAACTGCGGCATCGACCCGGAGAAGTACTCCGGCTTTGCCTTTGGCATGGGCCTGGAGCGTATGGCCATGGGCCGTCTGAAGATCACAGACCTGCGTCTGATCTTCGACAACGATGTCCGGTTCCTGAACCAGTTCTGAGGAGGGTTAGGTTATGAAGCTTAACAGAAAATGGCTGCATGAGGAGTTTGTGGACCTGTCCACCGTCTCCGATAAAGAATATGTAGAAACCTTGACCGTTTTCGGTCAGAAAGTAGAAACCTGGGAACGGATGGATGCCCAGATCAAAAATGTTGTGGTAGGCAAAGTTATTTCCATCGTCCGTCATGAAAACTCTGACCATATGTGGGTCTGCCAGGTGGATGTGGGACAGGAAGAGCCTGTTCAGATCGTAACTGGCGCTCAGAATGTAAAAGAAGGCGACCTGGTTCCTGCCGCGCTGCACAATTCCTGGCTGCCTGGCGGCGTGCATATCACCAAGGGCAAGCTCCGTGGTGAAAAGTCCAACGGTATGCTCTGCTCCTTAAAGGAACTGGACCTGACCACCGGTGACTTTCCCTACGCCATTGAGGATGGCATCTGGATCATACAGGAGGATTGCAAGCCCGGCGACGACATCAATACCGTGATTGGCAACAATGATACCGTCGTGGAATTCGAGATCACCAACAACCGCCCCGATTGCTACAGCATCATCGGTCTGGCAAGAGAATCCGCAGCCGCTTTTGGCAAGGCCATGCGCCATCACGAGCCTGTGGTCAAGGGCAGCGAGGCAGGATCTATGTACGAGATGCTGGATGTGGAGGTCCCTGCCGAGGAGCTGTGCAACCGCTACACCGCCAGAATGGTGAAGAATGTAAAGATCGGGCCTTCTCCCAAATGGCTTAGAGAGCGTCTGCGGGCCAACGGCATCCGCACCATCAACAATATTGTTGATATTACCAACTATGTAATGCTGGAGTATGGTCAGCCCATGCATGCCTTTGACTACCGTTATGTCGGTTCCGGCAAGATCGTTGTCAGAGAAGCTGAGGAAGGCGAAACACTGACCACTCTGGATGGCAATGTGCGCCAGCTCCAGCCCGGTATGCTGGTCATTGCCGACGAGTGCAAGCCTATCGGCCTTGCCGGTATCATGGGCGGTGAGAACTCCGAGATCATGAACGATACCACTACCGTCGTCTTTGAATCCGCCAACTTTAACGGCACTTCCATCCGCCAGACGGCTCTGGCGCTGGGTATGCGTACTGAATCCTCCGGTAAGTTCGAGAAGAATCTGGATCCCATGATGACCGTACCTGCTGTACAGCGGGCCTGCGAGCTGGTAGAAATGCTGGGATGCGGCGATGTACTGGATGGCACCATTGATATTATCAACTATGTGCCCGAGGAGAAAACACTGACGCTGGAACCTGAGAAAATCAACAAGCTGCTTGGCACAGATATCTCCAAAGAGGATATGGTCAAATACCTGAACCTGCTGGAGATTGAGGTAGACGGTGATACCATCAAGATTCCTTCCTTCCGTCCCGATCTCAACCTCATGGCGGATATCGCCGAGGAAGTAGGCCGCTCCTACGGCTACAATAACATCCCCACGACCCCATTCCAGACCGCTACCCAAGGCGGTTATGCGCCTGAAATGGTCTTTGAGAGCAAAGCAGGCCAGCTCTGCCGCAGCCTGGGTTACAGCGAGATCATCACCTACAGCTTTGTATCCCCCACCATTTTCGATCAGATCCGTCTGAGTGAGGATTCTCCCCTGCGCAATACACTAAAGATCCAGAACCCGCTGGGCGAGGATACTTCCGTTATGCGTACCATTGCGCTGCCCTCCATGCTGGATATTCTGGGAAGAAACAACGCATACCAGAACAAGTCCGCAAAGCTTTATGAGCTGGCAAAGATCTACCTGCCGACAGAAGGCCAGGTACTGCCGGAAGAACCCAAAATGCTGGTTCTTGGCACTTTTGGCGTCGGTGATAATTTCTTCACACTCAAAGGTGAGCTGGAAGCGGTATTTGCCGGCCTGCGGCTGAAGAAGGCTTCCTACACCGCTGTAAAGGATAATCCCAGCTATCATCCCGGCCGCTGCGCAATGGTCACCATTGACGGCGTGGATGTGGGCTATATGGGACAGGTACACCCTCTGGTTGCCAAGAACTATGGCATCGACGCTGAGGTTTACTGCGCCGAGATCAGCCTGACAAAGCTCTTCGCGCTGCAGCAGCCCGAGGCCACCTATGTTCCCCTGCCCAAGTATCCCACCGTTACCCGTGACCTGGCCCTGGTTTGTGACGAAGAGATCACTGTCGCCCAGGCAGAGGCGGTAATTGAGGCTTCCGCCGGCAAGCTGCTGCGCAGCGTCCGCCTGTTCGATATTTACCGTGGAACAGGTGTCCCGGAGGGCAAAAAGAGCATGGCATTCTCCATGGAGCTGCGCGCGGATGACCGCACCCTGACCGACGCTGATTCCGAAGGTGTTATGTCCAAGGTTCTGACAGCCGTACAGGAAAAGCTGGGCGCTTCACTTCGCTGAGAAATATTTTCTCATAGGCCTTTACAGAGAAAAATTTTTAGGGTATAATACTTTTATTATTTGGAAGGAGGTCGATCCTATGACGGAAAGTACCATTAAGTTCACAGTCCCCAGCGATGACAAGGAGAACATGCGCAGAATTCTCCGCACAGTGTTCGACGCCTTAAGTGAGAAAGGGTATAACCCCATCAATCAGATCGTTGGCTACCTGCTGACTGAAGATCCCACTTATATCACCAACTACAACAATGCCAGAAGCATGATCTGCAAGTTGGACCGGGACGAAATGATGCAGGCTTTGGTCAAGTGCTATCTGTTTGGCCAGCAGTAATTAACGCCGGGGGCTTTTGCTGCGGCAAGGGCCCCCGCTCATTTTTAAGGAGGTTCCCATGTCTGAACAGAAGGAAGTTTTGATGTACAAGGGCCGTCCGCTGATGCGTAAGGATAACCTGATCTATTACGGATCCATGGCAGACAGCCATATCGTTATGCTCCAGATCCTGGAGACCAAGAAAGTGGGCGACAGCGAGATCGCTTCCCGGGTTTCCGTTCAGCTTCAGCTGACCGATCCCACCGCCAGAAGCCGTGACCGCATTGTCAAGAAAGGCGAAAAGGCCGGCCTTTACACCGCACTGGATTTTGGCAGTGTATGGCTGGAAAGAGCCCTTGCAGGTAAATAAGAAAAACTGCCAGCACACCGTGTTGGCAGTTGCTTTTTGGGTAAGACTAAGAAAGCTTAATAATTTACTTCTTGCAATCGATGTCGGTTCATATTATAATCACTGTATGTGGATTTATAGACAGAAAGGTCTGATCTTATGGAACAGAACAACGAACGCCAGCAGAGTTTTCCCCCTGTACGGCGCAGAAGAAAGAAGATTCCCAAGTGGAAGCGTATGGTTCGCAAGTATTGGCCCCCCGTCCGTTTTGCCTTGATCATTGTGGCTTTTGTCACGGTGGTCTGTTGGGGTACAGGCGCGATCATCAATGGTGTCCGTATGAGCAGCGCTAACAACCAAAAGGATACCACTCCCAACGAAACCACTACCGCCCCCACAATGGGCCAGGCAGAATTGGATCTGATGGCCAAGGATCTGATGGAGGACGCGGATTTTATTGCCGCCGGCTATGATTATCAAAAGGCAATCACAATGCTTGAAGAATTTGAGCATTTTGACCAATACCCTGAGATGGCCGCTAAGATCACAGAGTACCGTGAACTGGATTCCAAGCTTGTGGTTTATCCCGACATGGGCAAGATCACCCACATTTTCTTCCATTCCCTGATCGTTGATACCGACCTGGCCTTTGATGGTGACGAGGATGAAAACGGATATCACTGCTATATGAATACCTGTGATGAGTTTTGGAAGATCCTTGAATCCATGTACGAACGCGGTTATGTACTGGTAACACCCTATCAGGTTGCATATGAAGTAGAAAGCCCTGACGGAAACTTCTTCACATACGGCGAGATACGCCTGCCCGAAGGAAAGACTCCCTTCATTATGAGCCAGGATGATGTGAACTACTACAGTTACATGATCGGTACTGGCAGCGGCATAAATGAGACTCCTGTTTTTGCGGACACCAATGGAGATGGCTTTGCCTACCGGCTGGTGATCGGCGAGGATGGCTATCCCACCTGTGAATACATGGATAAGGACGGTAATGTAACTACCGGAGATTATGACCTGGTGCCGCTCCTGGAAAAATTTATTCAGCAGCATCCCGATTTTGCCTACCATGGCGCAAGAGCCGTTCTGGGCATGACCGGTTATGAAGGTGTATTCGGTTACCGTACCAAGCCCAGTTATGAGGCAGCCTTGGGCAGCGAAAAGTACGCCCAGGAGGTTGCCGCCGCAAAAGAAGTTGCCCAGTGCCTCCGTGATCACGGCTGGATTCTGGCAAGCCACTCCTACGGCCACCCCTCCTATGGCAACATTAAGGCCGAGAGCGTAGCGACCGACTCTGACAAGTGGGAAAGCACTGTTGAATCCATTATCGGTGAAGTTGATGTAATTCTATACCCCAACGGCTCTGATATTGAAGGCGCAGGAAGCTATAAGTTTGAAAACGCCAAGTTCCAGGCGCTGTATGAAGACGGTTTCCGTTACTTCTTCAATGTGGACAGCAATGTCTACTGGAGCCAGCTTGGCAAGAACTATTACCGCGGCGGACGGCGAAATCCCGATGGATACCGTATGTATCACCATCCGGAGAAGCTCTCCGATCTGTTCGATGTAGCAGAGGTTTATGACCAGGCCCGGCCCAAATACGGCCCCAAGCTCTGATGAATAACAGCCCGGTCCAGAAGGACCGGGCTTATTTATTTCAGGACCCCGTAGAGCTTTAAAAAGTCAAGAACTGTTTTTTCATATAATTTGGTATCTGTAAAGTAACTCAGTGCGTGACCCGCGCCTGGAAAAATAACAAGCTCTGCTGCACTGTTACATGCGGCATAAATTTGGGAACTCATTTCACATGGTACAAAGCGGTCATCATCCCCGTGGATCAGTAGGATCGGTATCTGTGTCCGTCTTACAGCCTCTACGGGACTGGTTTCCCAAAGCTTAAATCTGCCAAAAACAAGAGCGCCGATTACAACAAAAGGATAGGCAAGCTTCGGCGGCAGTTTCACATCCCTGCTGACCTTTCTGATAATCTCGCCAGGAGATGAATAGGGACAATCCGCTATGATCGCGGCCACATTTTGGGGTAATGGTAAGGACGATGCCATGAGTACGGTTGCCGCCCCCATGGAAACTCCAGTCAGAATTATGGGGATATCAGGTCCAAATCTCTGTGCCGCATATTCCGCCCATGCAAGACAGTCATACCGTTCCTTAATACCAAAGGTGATGGTATGACCGCCGCTTTTTCCGTGAGCCCGTTCATCGACGACGATTGCGTTGAAGCCAAGTTTGACAGCAATCCGGTTATTACCGGAAAACTCCCGCCTGCCGTTGCTGCGGTAGCCGTGAAACAGGATCTGCACCGGCGCATTATCCTTAAAATGGTAGTATCTGCCGGCAAGATGCAGACCATCCCTGGCAGTAATACTGACCAACTCGTAGGAGAGCTGATCCACCTCGTGGATCAGTTCCAAAATCTGGTCCGCAACATCCTCATACTGCTTTCCGGGTGGGATCGTATAGAGATCCTGTTCTTTTTCATTCAAGCGGTAAAACGCCATCCGGTAGCAGAATCTGCTGAGCCAAAGAATCACAGCTGCGAGTAGACCAATCGAGATTAGAACCCAAATCATATTTTCCCTTCTCCCATACAGCGCAGAATCATTTCTATTCTATGCCGGGGAAAACATGAATATTCCATTTTGAAACTCCTTTTCGCGGGTATCCTATTTTCAGAGGTGGTATTCATGTGTACAGCAGTTACCTATAAAACAAAGAATTTTTACTTTGGCAGAAATCTCGACCTGCATATTTCCTACAACGAGACTGTGACGGTCACACCCAGGCAATACCCTTTTCATTTTCGCTGCGGCAGCACACTGGAAAAGCACTATGCCATGATCGGTATGGCTGCAGTCGCAGAAAATTATCCCTTATACTACGATGCGACAAATGAGAAGGGGCTTAGTCTGGCAGGATTGAATTTCCCAAAGAACGCGGTTTACTACCGGGCATCAGACGGTATGGACAATATTGCGCCCTTTGAACTAATCCCCTGGATTTTAGGACAGTGCGCTACCGTTAGACAGGCATTGGAGCTGCTGAAACGGCTCAATCTTTGGAATACGGAATTTAATCAGCAATTTCCTCTCTCCCCGCTTCACTGGCTTCTTTCTGACAAAAATGAAAGCATTGTCCTGGAACCATTGGACAGTGGGTTAAAAATCTACGAAAATCCCATTGGGATTCTTACAAACAATCCGCCTTTTGATTATCATATGTACAACCTGGCAAATTTCATGAATGTAACCCCTCAAATACCTCACAACCGCTTTTCCTCTAAGATTTCCCTTGAACCCTACAGTCTAGGTATGGGTGGCATTGGTCTGCCGGGGGATCTTTCTTCCGCATCCCGCTTTGTAAAGGCAGCCTTTACCAAACTGAATTCTGTCAGCGGTGAATCAGAATCCGAAAGCATCAGCCAATTCTTCCACATTCTTGGCAGTGTTGCCCAGCAGCGGGGACTCACTGCCGTGGAAGGTGGCCAGTTTGAGTTCACTATCTATAGCAGCTGCTGCAACGCAGATAAGGGAATCTACTATTACACCACCTACGAAAACAGTCAGATCAGCGCTGTCGCAATGGGCAATGAAAATCTGGACAGTGAGGATCTGATACTTTACCCTCTTATCAAAGGACAGCATATCAATATGCAGAATTAAAAAGCTGAGGTGTAAACCTCAGCTTTTTCTATGAAAGCATGGCGATCAGCGCGTCTGCATACATTTCGCAGGTGGCACCGGAAGCATCGCCGGTTACGGTAATGGGGCAGTTTTGCAGCGCATTCTCCAGCTTTTCAGCTTCCTGCGCGAAGCAAATATGGCGAAGCATCATTGCCTCCGCCTTTAGAATACTGGCAGGATTCGCAAACTCACCCAGACCTTCTTCGATCATTCTGGGCGCGGAACCGTGGATCGCTTCAAACATCGCATAACGGTCACCGATGTTGGCGCTGCCGGCAGTACCCACACCGCCCTGGATCTGGGCCGCTTCATCGGTAATTATATCACCGTAGAGATTGGGTAGCACAAATACCTGGAACTGACCCCGCAGCTTTTCGTTCACCAGATTGGCTGTCATAATATCGATGTACCAATCATCGACAGTAATTTCAGGGTATTCTTCCGCAACTTCATGGCAGATCGCTGTAAACTTTCCGTCAGTTTTTTTCATGATATTGGCTTTTGTAACAATGGAAACTCGGTTTTTCCCATTCTGTTTGGCGTACTCAAACGCTGCTTTGGCGATCCGCCGTGTTCCAAAGTCAGTGGTGACCTTAAAATCCACTGCCATACCGGGCAGGTCAATACCCTTACTGCCCAGAACATATTCACCCTCAGTATTTTCTCGGTAGAAAATCCAGTCGATTCCCTCCTCCGGAATGGATACGGGACGGACATTGGCATACAGATCCAGTTCACGGCGCAGTGTCACATTGGCACTTTCCATATTGCCGCCCATAGGTGTGGTGGTAGGGCCTTTCAGAAGCACATCGCAGGCTTTGATCTGGGCCAGCACATCCGCCGGAATACTGATGCCCTTCGCAAGGCGGTTCTCGATGGTAAGACCCTCGACCGGGATGATCCGAACCTTTCCTGAGGCAATCCTGTCCGCAAGCAATGTGTTCAGAACCCGAACCGCTTGTGCCATGATAATGGGGCCAATGCCATCACCCGGAACAAAACCGATGGCAATGCTATCCTTATTTTCAAATTCAACTCTTTCCGTGTCGGCATTCTCAATACGATAAAGCTGTTCAGTCAGCAATTTTCGAAAATGCGCACAGGCAGTATCCAGGTTGATCATTGTCCACACTCCTTTGTATAGTTCAGCAGGCCGCCAGATTTTAGGATTGCCCTCTGGCGCTCTGTAAAAGCGCACAACAGAGCAATTCTTCTACCGCTGCTGATATCAACTGCTTCGACTTTCCCTTGCTCCATACCGGAGAACAAACCATCAAAAGACAATCTGCATCCCTGTTCCAGATCATCGTAATCCGACGGATTTGCAAAAGTCAGCGGCAGAATTCCGGCATTGATCAGATTGGCAGCGTGGATTCTGGCGAAGCTTTTCGCAATTACACAGCGGATACCCAGGTACATGGGTACCAGCGCGGCATGCTCTCTGGAGGAACCTTGTCCGTAATTGCCGCCGCCGATGATAATACCATCACCTGCGGTCTTAGCCCTGGCCGGGAAGTCCGGGTCACAGACCTGGAAACAGAACTGAGATAAGAACGGTATGTTGGAGCGGTATGGCAGGATCTTGGCACCTGCAGGCATGATATGGTCGGTGGTGATATTATCGCCAACCTTCAATACCGCTGTGGCTGTCAGGGAATCAGTAACAGCCTTTCCGTCCGGGAAGGGCTTAATATTCGGGCCTCGCAGAACTTCCACCTGCTGCGCATCTTTGGCATCTGCCGGGCTGAGTACAGAAGAATCATCAATCTGATAGCTTTCCGGCAGTGTGATCTCCGGCATCTCACCCAGAGTCATCGGATCGGTAATCTCACCTGTCAGTGCGGCCGCAACCGCAGTTTCCGGGGACACCAGATAGACATTGGCATCCTTCGTTCCGCTTCTGCCAAGGAAATTACGGTTAAAGGTCCGCAGACTGACACCGCCGGAATTGGGAGAGAAGCCCATACCGATGCAAGGCCCGCAGGCGCATTCCAGAAGGCGTGCGCCGCTGCTGAGAATATCCGTCAGTGCGCCACAGTCCGCCAGCATCGTCAATACCTGCCTCGATCCGGGAGAAACAGACAGGCTCACATTGGGCGCAATGGTTCTCCCCTTCAAAAGGGCAGCAACCTTTAAAAGATCCTGCAAAGAAGAATTGGTGCAGGAGCCAATACAGACCTGATCCACTTTCACACCCTTCAACGAATCCACACTGACTACATTATCCGGACTGTGGGGGCAGGCGATCATAGGCTTAAGCTGTGACAGATCGATTTCAATGATGCGGTCATAGACAGCGTCATCATCCGCAGCCAATGGCATATAATCCTGCTCTCTGCCCTGAGCAGCCAAGAAAACCTTCGTCATCTCATCAGATGGGAAAATGGATGTGGTAGCGCCCAGCTCTGTTCCCATATTGGTGATCGTGGCCCGTTCAGGTACGGTGAGATTCTGTACGCCCGGGCCTCCCCACTCGATTATCGCGCCGACACCGCCCTTGACCGAAAGAATGCGAAGCAGCTCCAGGCTCACATCCTTTGCGGTAACAAAGGGCCGCAGCTTACCGGTCAGCTCAACCTTATACATTTTGGGCATGGTTATGTAATAGGCACCGCCACCCATAGCAACCGCCACATCCAGTCCGCCGGCGCCAAAAGCAAGCATGCCCATGCCACCGGCTGTGGGTGTGTGGCTGTCAGAACCAATAAGGGTCTTACCCGGCCTGCCAAACCGCTCCAAATGTACTTGATGGCAGATACCGTTGCCGGGTCTCGAAAAATAGACACCATGCTTGGAGGCAACTGTTTGCAGATACCGGTGGTCATCCGCATTCTCAAATCCCGACTGCAGTGTGTTGTGGTCCACATAGGCAACACTCAGCTCTGTGCGAACTCTGGGTATATTCATAGTTTCAAATTCAAGATAGGCCATCGTACCGGTGGCATCCTGTGTCAGTGTTTGATCAATACGCAGGGCAATTTCCCTGCCGGGGATCATTTCACCGGACAGCAGATGTGCCTGTATAATCTTCTGGGACAAAGTCTTACCCATGTCGAATCAGTCCTTCCAACATATTCTTCTTGGCATTCTCGATATGCGCGCCGGTCAGACGCTCTGCCAGGTCAGCGTCTCCGGCAGCAATGGCATTAAAGATCTCCCGGTGTTCAGAGATCATAGGCTTTGTTCTTACCCTGCGCTCCATGGAGGCTCTGCGGTAGCGCTTGATCTTCCTATGGAGGGGCCGGATGGTGTCCTTCAGTACCGTACGGCCACAAAGCTGGCAGATCAGGTCATGGAACTTGTCATCCAGTTGGTGCAGATGCTCCCAGTCCTCTCTGGAACAGTAATAATCCTGCAGGTCAACGATATCCTCCAGTTCCTTCAACCCAGCACTGTCAATATTTTTCGCAGCATAATAGGATGCCAGTCCCTCGATACGGATACGGATATCCATAATATCCATCAGGTCTTCTTCCGTAATGCCCAAAACAACAGAACCTTTGCCGGATTCTTCAATCAGATGCTCCTGCTCCAGCCTGCGGAGCGCTTCCCGGATTGGTGTTCTGCTGACACCAAGCTGCTGCACAAGCTTCAGTTCTGTAAGCAGCTCACCCTTGGGGTAAACACCCAGAATAATATCATTTTCAAGCTTCTCAAAGACTTGGTCAGCCAAAGAAGCAGTGCGGAATTCTTTCATCTATGCTGCCTCCCTTCACCGGCAGAAACGGCCCGGTGCAAGTTCCTCAATTTTTTCCTCAAGCTCTCCGTTAGACAAAACTGTCTGACGGCCATCCTCATACATTTCATCCACCCATTGCTTTAGGGAAACCACCAGATCATCCCGCTTATCGACGGCGTTCTCCCCTTCCAGCGAATAGTTCTGATTGATCCAATAGGCAATACCGGCCAAACCGGATGCCTTGCCGATCTGAACCGTAGCAGGGCGGTTAAGGATCTTCTTAGTGTCAAAAATCGTGTAGATCTCCTCGTCCTTCATCAGACCGTCTGCGTGGATGCCGGCGCGGGTAACATTAAAGTTTCTGCCCACAAAAGGAGTCATATCCGGTACATCATAACCGATCTCACGCCGGAAATACTCAGCAATCTCCGTTATAACAGTAGGGTCCATTCCGTCTAAAGAACCACGCAGGGATGCGTACTCAAATACCATTGCTTCCAAGGGGATATTTCCTGTACGCTCACCTATACCCAGCAGGGAACAGTTGACAGCGCAGGCACCATACAGCCAGGCAGTTGACGCATTGGCTACAGCCTTATAGAAATCGTTATGCCCGTGCCACTCCAGGCATTCGCTGGGAACATCGGAATAATGCTGCAAACCGTAAATGATACCTGCCACGCTTCTGGGCATGGCTGCTTCCGTATAAGGCACACCGTAACCCATGGTATCACAAGCGCGGATCTTAACAGGGATCTTAGCCTCTCTGGAAAGCTTCTGTATCTCATTGACAAAAGGAACCACAAAGCCATAAAAGTCCGCCCGGGTAATATCCTCCAAATGGCATCTGGGCATAATACCGGCATCAAAAGCATCCTTGATGGTAGCAAGATAGTAGTCCATCACCTGTTTACGGGTCATCTTCATTTTCTTGAAGATATGGTAATCACTGCAGCTCACCAAAATACCGGTTTCCTTAATGCCCATGTCCTTAACCAGTTGGAAATCTTCTTTACTGGCCCGGATCCAGGTGGTGATCTCCGGAAACTTCAGATCCAGCTCCATACATTTTTCGATTGCCTGCCGGTCCTTCTTTCCGTAAATGAAGAACTCGGTCTGGCGGATAATGCCGTATGGGCCGCCGAGCTTGCTTAAAAGCTTGTAGATCTGAACAATCTGATCAACTGTATAAGGCTCAACGGACTGTTGGCCGTCACGCAATGAAGTATCTGTGATCCATATCTCCTCCGGCATATTCAGAGGGACACGGCGATGGTTAAAGGACACCTTTGGGATCTCGCCCGCTGTAAAAATATCACGCTGCAGATTCGGCTCTGCTACATCCTGCAAAGAATACTTATATGACCTTTGCTCCAGAAGATTGGTTCTGTTGGAAATCTCAAGCATAATATACCTCCCGCATCCGTTTGTATAATTGTATACAATTATACATATTAGACCAGATTTGTCAAGAGAAAACTCCTTTGGATCAAAAATCCAAAGGAGTTCTTGGACGCATTCCTGTTATACGATTGTTACATTGTACTGCGTAAGCCAGAAATTGATCTGCAGCATATAGGCAATGGTCTGTGGCAGTCGCATGAGCTGGCCGTACCAGGGCCAAAGTTGTTCCTGTACCAGAAGCTCGTTGAGCGCTTCCCTTCTCACAAGCTGAAAAACAGGACTGTCAGATCTCTGTAGAACCTCTTTCAGTCCGTCACTGACAAGGCGCAGATACATTGGGTCATAGGTTTTGGGGTAAGGGCTCTTCTTTCGCCAAAGAACCTCATCCGGGAGAACCCCTTCCATTGCCCTACGCAGAAGCCCCTTTTCTCTTCCCTCATAGTCCTTATAGGACCATGGCACACCGTAAAGGTATTCAGCGATCCGGTAATCACAGAAAGGCACGCGAACTTCCAGGCTGTTGTACATGCTCATACGGTCCTTTCTGTCCAGCAGCGTCTGCATGAACCAATGATGGTTCAGATTGATCATTTCCTTCATGCGCCGTTCTTCCGGGGAAACGCCAGGCAGAACATCCGTATTTAAAACGGTCTGCCGGTAGCGGTCCATTACAAATTCCCTGGCATTGATAGAACGCAGGATCTCACGGTTCAAGAAGGAAGCTCTGTAGTCTGTATTTTGCGCCCATGGAAAGCCCTCCACCGAGCGGACCTCCGGGTCACGGTACCAGGGGTATCCCCCAAATATCTCATCAGCGCACTCCCCTGACAATGCCACTGTCACTTTCTTTCTGACTTCGCCGCAAAAAGCCAAGAGTGAAAAGTCAACATCTGCCATACCGGGAAGATCTCTGGCGATGGTCGCATCCTGTAACACATTGATCAATGCGGAGGTAGAGAGTACAGTCCAGTGGTGATCCGTATTCAGCGTCTGCTCCATGAGACGGATATAGCTGCCATCGGAATTTGGTTGAAATTTATTTGCAGTAAAGTATTTCTCATTATTTTCATAGTCTACGGAAAAGGTTGGAAGTTTTTCACCCCTGTTTGTCAACTCCCGGGCACAGACCGCGCTGATGATACTGGAATCCAGGCCGCCTGACAAAAATGTTCCGATTGGCACATCTGAGACCATCTGCCGTTTGATTGCATCGGTCACAAGAAACCGTACATGCTCCACGGTTTCATCAAAGCTGTCGGTGTGTTCCCTGTCTTTCAGACTCCAGTATTGACAGATTGACAGCCTGTTGTTTTCATAATAAGCACAGCAGCCAGGCTTCAGTTCGAGGATCCCGCGGAACACACCGCTGCCCGGTGTTCTGCCGGGACCAAGTAGCAGGAGTTCCGCCGCTCCATTCGCGTCTAACTCCGCCCTCACCGTAGGATACGCAAGAATCGTTTTCATTTCTGAAGCAAACAGGAAACCGCCGTCGTGGTATTTGTAAAACAGCGGCTTGACACCAATCCTGTCCCTTGCCAAAAAGAGTCTGCCGCTGTTTCGCTCATATATGCCAAAGGCAAAAATGCCGTTCAGCTTTGGCAGGCATGCATCCTTCCACTGGGCATAGGCATGCAGCACGACCTCTGTATCCGAATGTCCAAGGAAGCTATGTCCAAGAACAGAAAGTTCCCTGCGAACATCCTCTGTGTTATATAACTCACCGTTATAGGTGATGGTGTAGGCTTCTTCCCCCCATACCAGGGTCATGGGCTGCTTTCCACCTTCAATATCGATGACCGCCAATCTGGAATGAATCAGCGTACAATCCTTATGTTGATAAATACCGTTACCATCAGGGCCTCTTCTCAGCATGGTAGACAGAAGCTTTTCTGCGGTCTGATCATCGCAGCGCAGACCCAAAATTCCCGCTATTGCACACATATACGATCCCTTCCCTTTCTCAATACAGTGTATGCTGGCATGAAAAGATCGTGCATGAAGGTCCGGAATTCGGGTATACTGCTAACGGTGATTGAAATGAATGAAAACAAAAAATTATTAGACTCTATCCTCTCAACAGTACAGATGGGTCAGATCGGCATCCGCAGCGTTCTGGACAGCGCTGTACGGACAGATTTTAAGAAAGCGCTGCAATCTCAGTTAAAAGAATACGACGCTGTGGAGACCCAGGCCCATTCCATTGCATCTTCCAGGGGCTGGGAACTGAAGGAAGTCAACCCGGCAGTCCGTACGATGGCCGATATGATGTCCAGAATGAAGCTATGCTACGAAAAATCAGATTCCAAAATCGCAGCCATGATGATCCAGGGCAACACCCGGGGCATGATCATTGGTCTGAAGGACCAGCACCGTTACACCCATACGGACAGCGAGATCCGGAATCTTTCCCAAAAGCTTCTGGACTGCGAGCATGTAAACATTCAGCAGATGCAGGGATACTTGTGATCCCTGCACTTTTTTCTTCTCAGCCGCATATCCTGTTTACTGAAGCTAAGAAAGGAGGGATCTCTCTGTCATCAACCGGATACATACAGGTCAGCGCCTATACCAGCAGGGCCAGAATACCCCTTGAAAATGTTGCGGTTATGATCACATACCCGGATGGCAGCGCCATAGCGATGCGCATGACCGACAGGAGCGGTAAGATCGACCCTGTACCGATTACTGTCCCGGACCGGGCATCCAGCCAAACACCGGACACGGGTATTGTCCCCTTTACATCCGTCAATATATACGCAAGACTGGAGAACTTTGAGCAGATCGAGGCAGAAAATGTCCAGGTATTTGCTGGAACGGTCACCAATCAGAATCTGGAAATGATACCGCTGTCAGAGCTGCCGGATAAATGGACAAAAGCAGAAATTTTCAACACGCCGCCCCAAAACCTATAGGAGGTGCGATATGCCACCGGTCGTCACACCGTATGTACCAGAGCAGATTACCGTACATTTGGGGCCGCCATCGTCTAATGCAGCCAATGTTACCGTTGACTTTGCGGACTATGTTAAAAATGTAGCCTCAAGCGAAATCTATCCCACTTGGGACGAAAGCGCCCTGCGGGCAAATATTCTGGCTATTGTTTCCTTTGCGCTGAACCGGGTATACACCGAGTTCTACAGAAGCAGAGGGTATGATTTCGACATTACAAACTCTACCGCCTACGATCAATTCTTTGTCAACGGAAGAAGCTATTTTGATAATGTGTCCCGGCTTGTGGATGAGCTGTTTAACGATTACCTCAGGAGACCGGGATTCGTAGAACCTCTTGCCGCAAAATTCTGTAACGGCACGACTGTAACCTGCGAGGGTCTCAGCCAATGGGGCAGCCAAAATTTGGCGCAGCAGGGCTACAATTCCGTACAGATACTCCAAAGCTATTACGGTAATGTGGAAACAGTCTTGAATGCGCCAATCCGGGGTATTATGTCCTCATATCCCGGGACACCCCTGCGTGTAGGCAGTACCGGGCCGAATGTTGTGACACTGCAGGTCGCCCTGAACCGAATTGCGCAGAGCTACCCGGCCATTCCAAAGATTCCCACAGCAGACGGGATCTTTGGTCCCAGAACAGAAGCCACTGTAAGGGCATTTCAGGAAATTTTTGATCTGACGCCCGACGGAGTCGTTGGACCTGCTACCTGGTATGCCATTGTACGCCTTTATACTGCTGTCACACGGCTGGCAGAGCTGCGAAGTCAAGGCCAGCAGTTCTACGCCATTAACTGGTCGCCTCCAAACGCACTGCAGGAAGGCAGTACCGGCGAAAAGGTACGGCAGCTGCAATATATGCTTTCCATTCTTTCAGACTTCATCCCTTCGATCCCACCCCTCAGCATTGACGGAATCTACGGTCCTGCCACTAGAAGGGCTGTGCTGGCCGCACAGCGGCGATTCGCACTGCCGGAAACCGGTACGGTAGATGCCAGGACATGGGATGAAATATACGATCAGTTCTCGGGCATCGAAAACACCAGCCTGCGCAGCCGGGAAACATTCCCCAATACCGCTACCGTTACCCAATCCGCTGGATCCGGCAGAGCGGTAGCTGCCGCCAATTTTACTGCACGCAATACTGCCAGACGCCCTGTGCAGCCGCAGCCTACTCCCGCGAATGATACCGCTGCTGCCGCATACCGCAAGACCACGACCTTCACACAATTCCCGGGTATGGATCTGCGAATGGGTATGCAGGATCCTGTCAGTCAGGAGGTGGTTCGATGAGGCCTGCTGAATCCTTTGTCGCGCAGCCGATCCGCAGTCTGCAAACGATGCTGCGAGTCATCGCGGAAGACGACCGTACTTTGCCGACCATCGTACCCGATGGTATCTACGGACAGGAGACCATTACCGCCGTTTCTGCATTTCAGAGACGAAACGGTCTTGCGGTCACCGGTATTACAGACCAACAGACCTGGGATGCTATCGTTGATGCTTACGAGAAGGCTATTGTACGCGTTGGTAAGGCTGAACCCATCGAAATCATCATGGATCCGGGAAAGGTATACCGCCGCGGAGAATATAGCCCAAACCTCTATCTTCTGCAAAGCATGCTGCTGTACCTGTCGCAGCTCCACCCAAGCATCGATACCCCAACACACAACGGTACACTGGATTCCCCCACTTCTGAAGCGCTGGCAGGCTTTCAGCTTCTGGCCGGCCTGCCCCCTACGGGAGAACTGGATAAGCTGACATGGAAGTATCTTGTCAACCAATTCACACTGAACGCAAACCGGCAGGATCAACTGCCGTAATTTTTAACTTTTCGTAAACGGTCTTACTTTGGGGGTTGATTAAACTTGGCAATGTGCGTATAATAACATTTAAGGCATATTCTGCCGTACTCCGGAGGAATGAGCATGATCATTAAAAACTGGAAAAAAGAAATATTGACCATACCAAATCTGCTGAGTTTATTCCGTTTGGTGCTGATCCCTGTTTATGTGATCATTTATCTAAACGCGGAGGATGTCAGCCATTATTATCTGTCTGCCGGTATTCTGGCAGTGTCCTGCATTACCGATCTGATCGACGGGAAAATCGCGCGGCATTTCAATATGATCTCGACTGTTGGAAAGATCCTTGACCCGCTGGCAGACAAGGCAACACAGTTTACCCTCATCGTGTGTCTGGCCATGCGTTACCCGGTCTTACTCCATCTTGTGGTACTGTTTGTCATTAAAGAAGGTTTTCAGCTGATCGCCGGCGGCTTCGCTTTAAAACGAGGCATGATGCTGGAGGGTGCGCTGTTTGCAGGCAAGATCTGTACTACGATTCTTTTTGTTAGTCTCATTCTGTTGGTTATGCTTCCTGAGCTGCCATATCAATATGTGACGCTGATCACAACGGTAGATGCGGTTTTTATGATCATTTCCTTTGTCAGCTATATTTTTGCCTACTTTGGAAAGCATAAAAAAATCCACGATATTACAAACAATTCTTGAAATATGACCGGAGTTTCATTCCTGATCGCTGATTATAAAAGAAAGCGGACCGCAAAATAGCGGTCCGTTCATTTTATGTATGCCCGGCCTGTCACGAAAATACCGTCGCCACATCCGCGAATGATTCCACGGCATCGGCATCCCCTGCCCGGCTTCTCTCATCTCGATCACTCCAAAAAAGCGTTCTCCATGATATATATGCGGCGGTCAAATAATTATTCCGGTTTTATGATATATTTCATTGTGCAGGAACGCTGCGTTATGCTGCCATCAATATATTCCGCCCAGTCAGATACCTGAAAAAAACCACAGGATTTATGGGTACACAAGGAAGCTTTATTCCGCTTGGCAACATGGGAGTAGATCACTGTCTGTCCCTGCTGCCGCAAATGGTCAATGACGCTACGGATCAGCCTGGCCGCATATCCTTTTTGGCGGAATGATGGGTGTGTTTCCAACGCCTCAAGCAGCAGTCCATCCTGATAAGGTTCCAGACGCAGGGCAGAAATATATTGACCGTTCTCCTCCCATACCGCATAGACAGCGCCCGGCACAGAAAAGAAATCCTCCCGCAAATACTGATAGAAAGATCCCTCTACCCTCAAAATCGCTTCGCCGGATTCAAGTTTGCCATACAGTTCACCCGCGTTTTCCTTATTGCTTTGCGCATACAGAGCCATCAGCTTGCCAAAATGCAAATCCTTCAGCCGATAAAATAACAGCAGCATTCCTAACTCCTTATAATCTTGTGGAAATGTGAATGTTTTCTAACAAGACTATACAGCGGAATGATATCCCTTGTCAATCAAAAGATTATTGCTTTCATCAGCAGGAAATATAAATTATTACACCAAATTACAACTGTTTAACAAGTATAATGTTTGTTTTTTTCTGTTTTTTAATAATTATCATTTCAGCAAAAACTGAGTTTTTCTAACATTCTAATATAAGTTATTCACAGTATCCACAGGTTTTTCCACAGGTTTTGTCTTGTAAATATTTGTCGAACTTAGAAATTTATTGTCAAATGGTGCAAACTATAAACTTTTCAGCTCAGAAAATTACCAATCCCGTTATCATAATTCTGAACTTTTTGCAAAATTTTCAGATTTTATATCGAGTAAACAAAAATTGCAGGAGGCCACTTTGCCTCCTGCAATTTGTTACAAACTTTCACCTAAGATGGACTTGGTAGCATAGGCATTCAACTCCATACCTGCTGTATTTCCGGCAAGGAATTCGTAATAGGCCTGCGCGCCGATCATGGCACCATTGTCGCCGCAAAGAGAAAGAGGCGGCATATAAACCTCCACATTTAGGGCTTCCGCTGCCGAAAGAATATCCCTGCGAATCCGTGAGTTAGCAGCAACGCCGCCAGCTGCCGCGATCTTCCTGCGGCCTGTCTCCTTTAATGCACGCTCCACTCTTGGTACGAGTGTATCAGACACGGATTTACAGAAGCCGGCGCACAGGCTGCTGACATCCAGATCCTCACCAACCTGCTGGGCGTGATGGATCAGATTCAGCGTTGCCGTCTTAAGGCCGGAAAAGCTCATGTCATAGGGATTGACACCCGGCTTGGCTGTGGGAAGTACATATTTTGTATCATCCCCCTGCCGCGCAGCTTTATCCAGTGCAGCACCGCCGGGATAGGGCATTCCAAGCACACGGCCCACCTTGTCAAAGCACTCCCCTGCCGCGTCATCCAGCGTCGTACCGAGGATCTCCATTTTGGTGTAATCCTGCACATCAACAATCATCGTATGACCGCCAGAGACAACGAGACAAAGAAATGGCGGTTCCAACTCCGGATAAGCCAGGTAATTGGCCGCAATGTGACCACGGATATGGTGTACAGGAATCAGAGGCTTACCCAATGCCAGAGCCGCAGCCTTTGCAAAGTTTACGCCCACCAGCACTGCGCCGATCAAACCGGGCGCATAGGTAACCGCAACCGCGTCAATGTCGTTCCTTGTGAGACCGGCCTGGAGCAACGCCTGGTCAGCCAGGCCGTAGATCGCTTCGATATGCTTTCTGGAAGCGATCTCGGGTACAACGCCGCCATAGATCCGGTGCAGGTCTACCTGAGACGCAATACAGTCCGTTAATATATGTCTGCCATCGGCAACGATTGCAACAGCGGTCTCGTCGCAGGATGACTCAACTGCCAGAATATTCAAAGCTGCCACTCCTTTCTGAGAATCAGCGCATCTTCCCGGGGATTGCGGTAGTAATTGGGCCTGCGTCCAACCTGGGAAAAACCAAGCTTTTCGTATAAGGCCTTTGCTGGCTCATTGGAGGCTCTGACTTCCAATGAAAGGCTGTGGACCTCTTTCGCGGCAAGTGCGGCTACCAAGGCATCCACGAGCCCCTTGGCAACGCCTTTGCGGCGCTGCACCGGCAGCACAGCAATATTCATCATATCCGCCTCTCCCATCACAGACTGCGAACCCACATAGCCAGCGACCGCGCCGTTCTCCACGGCTACCAGCCACAGTGACAGCGGATTTGTCAATTCCGAAGCGATGCTCTTTTCGCTCCAGGGATCATGGAAACATTCAATCTCCAGAGCCGCCACCTGGGGCACATGGATCTCACTCATAGGAATATATTCCATCATTTTGCATCATACCAGCTCTTTCCCCACTTGGCCTCCGCCACCAGAGGAACAGACAGGGACGCGATCCCCTCCATCTGGCTGCTGATCAAAGCGGCAACTTCCGTGGCAATTTCCTGGGGGCATTCCACGATCAGCTCGTCATGAACCTGCAGCAAAAGCCGCGCATCCGGGAAATGTTCACGCAAAGCGCAATCCACCCGGATCATTGCCAGCTTGATCAGATCCGCTGCTGTACCCTGAATGGGCGTATTCAGGGCGATCCGTTCAGCGCCCTGGCGAATGTTGAAATTGCTGCTGGTCAGCTCCGGGATATAGCGCTTCCGGCCGTAAAGGGTCATGGTATAACCTGTCTTTCTGGCATCTTCCACCACCCGCTTCATATAATCCCGAACACCGTGGTAATTGGCCAGGTAACTGTCGATATAATCTCTTGCCTGATGCCGGCTGACACCGATGTCCTCAGCAAGGGAGAACTCAGAAATACCGTAGACAATGCCGAAATTGACTGCCTTGGCATGGCGGCGCTGAAGGACTGTCACATTCTCAGGCGCAACACCAAACACCTGGGAAGCGGTAGCGGTATGAATATCCTGCCCACCGATAAAGGCCGATTTCATTGCTTCGTCATCAGCAATGTGAGCGAGGACACGCAGCTCGATCTGGCTGTAGTCAGCGTCCACCAGGACATATCCTTCTTTGGGAACAAACATCTTGCGGATCTCAGCGCCCATATCGGTGCGCACCGGGATATTCTGCAGATTCGGCTCTGCAGAGGATAGCCGGCCTGTGGCTGTGACCAGATTTTGAAATGTGGTACGAATTCGCCCATCATCGCAGATCGCCTTCATCAGACCGTCAGCATAGGTGGAATTCAGCTTGCTGAGCATCCGGTAATCCATAATCGCCGGAATGATCGGGTGCTGATGCTTCAGCTTTTCCAGTACATCGGCATTGGTGGAATAGCCGGTCTTAGTTTTTTTAACGGGAGGCAGCCCCATCTTCTCAAACAGAAGCTCACCAAGCTGCTTGGGAGAGTTGATATTAAAAGGTCCGCCGGAATAGGAGAAGATCAACGCTTCGCAGTCAGCGATCCGTTGAGTCAGCATCTGTCCAAAGACCGTAAGCTGATCCTTATCAATAGCGATACCTTCCTGTTCCATACGGTACAGGACGCCGCAGAGGGGAAGCTCGATCTCAAAGTAGAGCTTCTCCATCCCCTGCTGCTTCAACTCATCTAACAGTATGGGATACAGATTCCAGAGCGCTTCGGCGCAGGCAGCCGCATCTCCATCATCAATGGAAATGCCCAGAAAATTGGTCGCAAGCTTTGATACCGGGTAGTCAGACTGGGATGGATTCAGGTCATAGGCCGCAAGGGCAGTATCAAAGGCCACACTGCCAAGCACAATACCTAAGTCACCCAGACTGTGCATCATAGCTTTGCTGTCATGGAGGATCAAGCCTTCCGCACCGCACAATACATCGCCCAGCCCAAAGGCTTCCATAGGGGTAACTGCTGTCACACCCTTTTCCCAGGCAATACCGATGCTGCCATCTCCTGCCAGGTATACCGCCATTTGGGTGCCAGGCTTGGGCAGTTCCTGGGTTCTAGGAAGAGATACACCCCTCTTCTCCGGTTTTGCTTTCTCTGTTTCAGAGCCACGAAGGCCATACTTATCGATCAG
Source organism: Faecousia sp. (assembly GCA_045611945.1). Taxonomy (GTDB): domain Bacteria; phylum Bacillota; class Clostridia; order Oscillospirales; family Oscillospiraceae; genus Faecousia. The sequence goes on from JAZKYA010000112.1 coordinate 26,198, forward strand.
ACGCACAAACTCCAGCCGGACAAACAGGTCGTACAGCGCAGGACGGTTATATGGCTGCACGATTGCATCCATAGGCTCAAAATCAATGGGCGCTTCACAGCGGATGGTAGCCAGATCGTAAGAAAGATAGGCATTGTCTTTATAGGCAATCAGATTCTCACGCTGTTTGGGCTTAATTGCAGGATCATCCAGGTGGTCGTAAACACCGTCCAGGCTGCCAAAGCTGCGCAAAAGATTCAATGCCGTTTTTTCACCGATGCCCTTGACACCGGGGATATTGTCGGAAGAATCTCCCATAAGGGATTTCAGATCAATGAGCTTTTTGGGTTCAAAGCCGTACTCCTCCCGGAATCTATCCTCCGTATAGAGGGTGGCTGTGGTCTGACCGGGCTTGGAGATCACCAGCTTCACATGGACATTCTGATCAATGAGCTGTAAGCTGTCCCGGTCACCGGTGACGATCACACACTCCCAGCCGTTATTGCTGCAAATACGGCCAACAGTGCCGATCACATCATCCGCTTCCCATCCCTGGCACTGGTAAATAGGGATATTCATGGCGGACAGCACCTGCTTCATCACAGGCATCTGCTGGGCCAGTTCTTCGGGCATGGGATGTCTGGTAGCCTTATAGCCATCGTACTGCAAATGGCGGAAGGTAGGCCCGTGGAGGTCAAAGGCTACGCATACCGCGTCCGGCTGTTCCTCCCGCTCCATGCGTTCCAGAATGTTCAGAAAACCGTAGACCGCATGGGTATAAAGGCCATCCCGGGTCGTCAGGGGCCTGACACCGAAATAAGCCCTGTTGATCACGCTGTTGCCGTCAAGAATCAGCAGCTTCATACTTTTCTCCATTTAGCACCCTGGGGTGTATCAATGATCTCGATACCCCGAGCCTTTAATTCATCACGGATACGGTCTGCTTCTGCCCAGTTCTTAGCCTTTTTCGCTTCCGTACGGGCAGCCACCAATGCATCTATCTCGGGGTCGGCAGATGCGGCAGCTTCCTCTGCTTCCTTCTTGCGGAGTTCATCAGCAGCTTTCAGCAGATTCAGCGACAGGACCTGGTCAAAGTCAGCAATGGCAGCCAGCTTGGTAGCATCGTTGGTTTTTGCTTTCAGAACATCATACAAAGCGGTCACTGCAACTGAGGTATTCAGATCGCCGTTCAGCGCACCGGCAAAGCGGGATTTCAGCGCTTCAAGGGCAGCAGCATCTACTTCGCCTTCGTTCTTCAGAGTCCCGATCTTGGCAATCAGCTTTTCGTATGCCGCCACGGCATTATCCAGGTTCTCCCAGCTAAACACCAGATTCCGGCGGTAGTGGCTCTGGAGGCAGAACAGGCGGTACGCCATGGGATCATAGCCCTTGCTTTCCAGCAGGGATACGGTAAGAAATTCGCCCTTGGACTTACTCATCTTTCCTGTATCGGTATTCAGGTGGTGGACATGGAACCAGTAGTTGCACCACTTGTGACCCAGGAAGCTCTCACTCTGGGCAATCTCATTGGTGTGGTGCGGGAACGCGTTATCAATACCGCCGGCATGGATATCCATATCCTCACCCAGGTGCTTCATGGAAATGCAGGAGCATTCGATATGCCAGCCGGGATAGCCAACGCCCCAGGGAGAATCCCATTTCAGCGCCTGGTCCTCAAACTTGCTCTTGGTAAACCACAGAACAAAGTCGTTCTTGTTGCGCTTATTGCTGTCCGCTTCCACACCCTCACGGACACCCACATCCAGGTCTTCCTCATTGTGATCGTTAAACACATAGTACTGCTCCAGCGTGGAGGTATCAAAATAAACATTGCCGCCTGCAAAATAAGCATTTCCCTTTTCCAGCAGACTCTTTACCATGTGGATATACTCGTCGATGCAGTTGGTTGCAGGCTCTACCACATCCGGCCGCTTGATATTCAGCTTCTCGCAGTCAGCAAAAAAAGCATCCGTATAGTAACGGGCAATATCCATGACAGATTTATTTTCACGCTTTGCGCCCTTGAGCATCTTATCCTCGCCAGTATCAGCATCAGAGGCCAGATGGCCTACATCGGTGATGTTCATAACGCGCTTTACATTGTAGCCGCTGTAACGAAGGGCCTTTTCCAGCACATCCTCCATAATGTAGGTACGCAGATTGCCAATATGGGCATAATGGTACACCGTAGGGCCACAGGTGTACATTTTTACAATATCGGGGTTGTTGGGGACAAACAGTTCCTTTTTATGGGTCAAAGAGTTGTACAGATACATAAACGATTTCCTCCTATCGAAATTGAAAATAAAAAAGCCCCCTATGCCACAGGCATAAGAGGCGGCAGTAACCGCGGTTCCACTCTCATTTATCACTTTTGGATGCTTCGCTCCCGGACGCACTTTCACGCCGCTCCTCCGCCGGGGCTTTCAGCCGATGACCCCAACTCTCTGCCGATTTGCCATGCGCTACTCTTTCCGTTCACAGCGATATTAACTTACGGTAATTTTACCATCTTTGGCCGGCGTTTGTCAAGGCATCTTGTTGGAAAATCATGGCTATGGTTGCATTGTATGCGGATTTATGATATACTTTTAATAGTGTGTTTTCCCAAAGAGGATAATCCAATACAGAATAAAGGATACCACAATGAAAAAGATACTTGCCTTGCTGCTCTGCCTGGGTCTTTTATCAGCCGCTGGCTGTACAAAAGCGCCAATAAACCCCACAACAGAGCCTACCTACGAGACAACTGTCCCGATTCCCACTGACACGCAGTCCATTGAAACAACCACACCTCTGGTCACTGTTGATGGGCCTTTTCTGGCCTTCAGCGCGCCTTTTCTGAGAAATGAGTACCGGGCAAAGGATGGAAGTCTGCTTTTTACTTATACCAGCCAGAATATTTCTCTGATTCTGGAGGATCCACAGGTAGCCGATGCTGTTGTGATCGATATCCTAAACCTTACGGATTACGAAAACTCCTCCGCAAAACAGGTCCTTGCAGATGCCCAACAGGCCTATAAGGGTCAAACAGTTTGGACTCCCTATACCTATAGCACCGTATTTTCCCCTATGCGGTTTGATGCAGCTGTCTTAAGTCTTTACGGAACGCAGGCAGTGTTCAACGGAAGTCCCCGCTCCACTGCCGCCAATATGGCCGTTACCTATGACTTGATCACCGGCCGTCCCCTGGAGCTGAAAGAAGTGCTGATAGCCGATTTTTCCGCTGATGCGCTCAGCACGCTGATCTCAGTCGCATTGCACGAGCTGGAAAGCCAGGGAATGCTGTACAGTGACTACGCCTATGTGATCTCTGATATGTTCTCTACCAACAGGCCCGTTGATACATGGTTCTTCTCAAACAGGGGACTGTGCTTCTTCTTCGCACCCTACGAGATCGCACCCTACAGCACCGGCACTGTCGTTGCAGAGATTCCATACGAGTCCCTTACCGGGCTATTGAAAGACGAATACTTCCCCGCTGAGCAGATCCGGTTGTCCGGCACTGTAAACTGCGAGCCCTTTGCCACCGCCGATCTGAGCGGATTTACCCAGTTTGCGGAACTGATCCTGGATGAAAGCGGCAAGGAATATCTGCTCCACGCCAATGGCTGTTTACGCAATGTCCGCATCCAGGCCGGTTCCTGGCTGGATGATGAGAATTTCCTGCCCGATGCCACGGTTTTCGCCGCGCCTTTCCTATCCGGCAGCAACGCCTTGATGATCCAATTCTCTGCTGATGCGGCTCAGGACCTGCTGCTTACCTATGAGGATGGTGACCAGGTCGTTTCGCTGGATCTGCTGTCCCTTATCGAAAATAACTGATTCTTTGAAGAGCGCTCGCCGGCGCTCTTCTTTTTTGCAGGACGGATCAACCGGAACAGCGCAGGACTCAGCGCTGTCAAGCAGATCAGATTTGGAATCGCCATCAGACCGTTTACCGTTTCCGCCAGCATCCATACCGTACCTGTTTTCAGCAAGACACTGGCAATAGAAGCCGCGGCTTGTAAGATCACGAATGGCTTCCATGCCCCACTGCCAAACAGATACTGGGCGCACCGAAGTCCGTAAAGTCCCCAGCCCAGCATGGTAGCAAAAGCAAAGCAGCACAAAAAAAGGGATATAGGTATGCTGACCCACTGTCCATAGGTACAGGCAAACGCTCGTGCTGTCAACGCCGCACCCTCATCCACGCCGTAACAGATGGTTGTACCGCTTGTTAATATCACCAGTGCGGTTACGGTACAGATGACGATAGTATCCAAAAAGACCTCCACGATGCCCATTAGACCCTGCTGCACTGGATGCGATACATTTGATGAAGCATGGGCAATGGCTGCCGTCCCCATCCCTGCTTCGTTGGTGAAAACACCCCGGGATGCACCCACACGCAGCGCAAGAAACGCAGAACCCAGCGCTCCACCAGTTATTGCATTGGGCGAAAAGGCGCCCTTTACAATGGCATACAACGCCCCCGGTATCTGATCGGCATGAACTGCCAGCGCCCCAATCCCCATTACAATGTATGCGGCAGATGCGGCAGGTACCAGAAGCGTTGCTACATTCCCGATCCGCTTCGCGCCGCCAAGCAGCGAAACCGCTGACAGAAAGGCAATGACAGCCGCAACGGCGAGGGCCATCGGCAGACTCTCACCCAGGCCAAAACACCATCTGACCGATTGGAGGGAATCCACCACCGCGTTCACCTGGGTGGCATTTCCCATTCCTAAGGCCGCAACAACACCGAAAAGGCTATAGCATATACCGAGCCAGCGCCATTTTTTACCCATACCCTTCTCGATCATATACATTGGACCGCCTATGGGGTTCCCCTGTTCATCCTTGTCCCGATAGTGTACTGACAACACTGCCTCGGCAAATTTTGTAACCATTCCGAACACAGCACACACCCACATCCAGAAGATACTGCCGGGACCCCCAATGGCGATAGCCCCGGCTACACCGGCAATATTTCCGGTGCCTACGGTTGCAGCCAGGGCAGTGCAAAGGGCTTGAAAAGAGGATTCACCCTGTTCCCCCTTTTCCTTGGTGAAGTTGCTAAGGAACGCTTTCATCGCCGCAGGAAACAGCCGGAGCTGAATAAACCGGCTGCGGAAGCTCAGATATAGTCCTACTCCCAAAATCAATATGAGAGATGGCACCCCCCAGACAAAGCCGTTGATCCATTCAATGATTTTTGTCATATACAACACCTCAACAAAAAAGCAGTTTCTCCAAAGAGAAACTGCTTTCGTATTATTCCCAGGTTGCCCAGACCCCGGGCTGGTAGCCAACGGTCGCCTGTTTGCCGTTTCTGACCACCGGGGTTTTCATCAGTGATGGATCGTCATAAACCTTATCTTCCTTCGCCCGGCTATCATCCATATATTTCATCAGCGTGACCTCCTTGGACTTTCCCTCCCAGTCGATCAGATTGTCAATACCCCCAACAGCCCGTAATACACTGTCAAATTCCTTACCGGACATACCGTAGCGCAGCAGGTCAATGTACTGGTATTTGATGCGGCGCTCCTTAAAATAGCGCTCTGCCTTTTTGGTGTCAAAACATTTGCCTTTTCCAAATATCTGAATGTTCAATAGAATACCTCCATCAGACACAGCCCTTGGGGCGGTGCCATAAAGCCTGCATCTGCCCGTTTGCCACCAAACAGACCGGGTATGCTTGTCGCCGGGCGTTTGCCCATACCGACCTCGAGAAGCGTGCCGGTTATAATCCGCACCATACCCTGCAGAAATCCGTTTCCGGTGACTGTAAGCCTCAGTTCATTGCCATGCTGCCTGATGTCCAGACTACGGATATACCGCACCGTAGACTTTTTCATTTTAGGATTGGCGCAGAACACGGAAAAATCATGCTCTCCGACCAATCGCTCAGCCGCCTCCTGCATAGCCCGCACATCCAGCACTTCCGGGATAACTGTCATATACCTGCGCTCAAAAACGCAGGGCTCATCGCTGTTCCAAACGCGGTAGCAGTAGGTTTTCTCCTTGGCGTTCAGTCTGGCATGAAACCGTTGTGATGCTTCCTTGCAGGAATATATGCCGATATCCTCCGGCAAATACCTGCGAAGCTGTTTCAAAATAGTATCACACGGCATTGCTGATTCACAACGGAAGCTGGCAACCTGACCCTTGGCATGGACACCGGCATCAGTTCTGCCGCTGCCGGAAACCTCAATGGGCTCTCCCAAGATCCGTGACAGGGCCTGCTCCAGCTTTCCCTGGATCGTGGCATCGGAATTGGATAACCTCTGCCACCCCCGGTACCGGGTTCCATCATAACATATATGAAGCCGAAGATTCCGCATAACCGTTACCCGATCACTTCATAACCGGCATTGGTGATCGCTTCTTTCAGTGCCGCCAAGTCAGCATTACCGGTGACGGTGACCTGCTTTTTCTGCAAGTCGACTACAGCATCGGCCGTACCTGCCACAGCCTTGCAGACACTTTCCACTCTCGCCTTGCAGTGGGGACACATCATACCTTCCACTTTGATAATTGCTTCCATAGGTACTTCCTCCTGATTGTTCTTTATAGTATTTTCGCAGTCACACATCTGCGCCGGCGGCGCCAGCTTCGGCTGGAACATACACAGACGCAGCGCGTTGGTCACTACAAATACAGAGCTCATGCTCATAGCCGCAGCTCCCAGCATGGGGCTTAGCAGAAGCCCGAAGGCAGGATACAGCAGCCCTGCCGCAATGGGAATTCCCAAGGAGTTATAAAAGAATGCCCAAAAAAGATTCTGCTTGATATTGCGCATGGTAGCGCGGCTCAGTTCCATTGCCCGGGTAACACCCATCAAGGAATGATTCATGAGAACAATATCCGCTGACTCCATAGCGATATCCGTCCCCGAACCAACGGCCATGCCCACATCGGCAGTAACAAGTGCCGGGGCATCGTTGATGCCATCGCCAACCATCAGCAAATATCTGCCCTGGCTGCGCAGCTTCTGAATGACACCGGCCTTATCACCGGGAAGTACATCCGAAATTACTTCGTCGATCCCGGCATTTTCGGCAACGGCCTTTGCTGTATCATGATTGTCACCGGTCAGCATCACCACCCGCAGTCCAAGCTTTTTAATAGCCATTACAGCATGGTGAGAATCCGTTTTTAAAACATCCGCAGCCATGATCGTTCCCAGATAGGTTTTATCCTCCCGGGCAAAATGCAGGGGTGTCTTTCCGGAAAGATCATATCCCTTCAGCGTGGGAACCATAACGCCCAACTGCTGCATCAGCCGCCCATTGCCGCCGTAATAACGCGTTCCATCAATCACCGCCGTCACACCCTGTCCCGGCAGGGTCTTAAAATCTTCAGCATCCGGATAGGCTTGCTCCCCATTTTTCTGCACAATGGCCTTTGCGAATGGATGCTCGGATTTTGCCTCCAACCCACAGGCAATTTGCAAAAGCTGTTCAGAATCAACTCCGCCGGGGAGAATGTCTGTAACTGAGGGCCTGCCCGTGGTCAGAGTACCCGTCTTGTCCAGAACAACTGTATCTACCTTGTGCAGGTTCTCCAGAGCCTCAGCGTTCTTAAATAGCACGCCCATAGAAGCGCCCCTGCCTGTACCAACCATGACCGCCACCGGGGTCGCCAGACCCAGGGCGCATGGGCAGGATATGACCAAAACAGAGATTCCCACGGATAGAGAAAACTCCAACCCCATACCCGCGATCATCCACGCGCCAAAGGCAATCAGCGCAATGGCCATGACCACCGGAACAAATACCCCGGCGATCTTGTCCGCCAGACGGGCGATGGGTGCTTTCGAACCGCCGGCATCCTCCACCAGCCGGATGATCTGGGCTAATGTGGTGTCCTCACCTACTTTATCAGCCCGGAACACCAAATATCCTTCCCTGTTGATCGTAGCAGCCGACACAGCATCGCCCGGCCCTATTTCCACAGGGACACTCTCACCGGTCAGTGCGCTCTGGTCTACCGACGCGCGTCCTTCCAGAACAGTACCGTCCACAGGGATGCTGCCGCCGGAACGGACGACTACCCAGTCACCGATCATTACCTGCTCAACAGGAATCTCTGTCTCCTCTCCGTCACGCAGCACCACAGCGGTTTTGGGACTTAGGTCCATCAGCCTACGGATAGCATCCCCGGTTTTGCCCTTAGCTCTGGCTTCCAGGAATTTGCCAAGAGTGATCAGTGTCAGGATCATGGCAGCAGATTCAAAGTATAGATTTTCACTGTAGAGTTCTACCGTATCCCACTGTCCGTGGCCCATAGCCCAGGCCATGCGAAACAGCGCTGCAATGCCATATATTAACGCCGCAAGAGAACCTACGGCAATGAGGGAATCCATGTTGGGACTACGGTGAACCAACGCCTTTAGCCCCCGGCTGTAATATCCCCTGTTCAGATATATTACAGGCAGTGTCAGGGTCAACTGCAGCAGGGCAGCCACCACCGAGTTCTCCAATCCATGATACCAATCGGGCATTGGAAGATGAATCATATGTCCCATAGTAAAATACATCAGGACCGCAAGGCAGACAGCCGACCCCATGATGCGTCTTTTCATAGCTCTCAGTGGGTCTTCCGTTGGTTGTGTATCTTGTTTTCTACCTGTTTCCGTACTGGCATCATAGCCCGCCTGTCTGACAGCGGCAATCACCGACCCGATTACCGATTCACCGGCAGCCTCAATCACCAGCGTGCCTTTCAGAAGATTGACTTCCGCCTTTTCGACACCCGGTACATCACCGGACACCTTTTCCACTCTGGCAGAGCAGGCAGCGCAGGTCATACCGGTCACCTGAAATTTGATTCTCACCCAATCACCTACTTTATCACATTATCTGTCAATCCCACAGAAAAATCAATCCATATATTTTCGATTGACAAGGTTTGCTCACTATGTTACTATTCTATCATGCGATTTAGAAAGCGCAAGTATGCACTATTTTGTACCATACTACCCTTTTGGAAACCGTGGAGGTGTTTATGGAAAATCAAAATAATTGCCCTGTGGAATCCACACTGGACCTCATCGGGGGAAAATACAAGGCATTGATCCTATGGCATCTTTCTGACAGCACCCTTCGCTTTTCACAGCTTCGAAAGGCCATCAGCGGTGCAACCGCTAAGATGCTGACCCAACAGCTCCGGGAACTGGAAGCACAGAAACTGATCCACCGGGAGGTGTTCCCCATTATCCCACCGAAGGTCGAATACTCCCTGACTGATCTGGGCAGAAGCCTGCTGCCAATTCTGGTAGCGATGCGTGATTGGGGTGCCAATTACCTAAAGACAAAGAATCTGGAGCCGAACTGCTTCATGATGACACAAAATCCATTGATACAAAAAAATTAAAAGAGGAAACGATTATGAAGATCAAGATCATTGCTGACAGCACTTGTGACCTTCCGAAGGAACTTACCCAAAAATACGGTATTACCCTGTCTCCCCTTACCGTAATCAAGGACGGCGAGAGCTTCAAGGACAATGTAACCATCACCCCTGCTGAGATCTTTGCCCATGTGGCCGCAGGCGGTTCTCTGTGTTCTACCGCAGCCGGTAATGTAGCTGATTACCAGGACCTGTTCGCGCAATTTGCCGGTGAATACGACGGTATCCTTCATATCAGTCTTGGCTCTGGCTTCTCCTCCAGCTACCAGAACGCCTGTCTGGCCGCTGACGAATTTAATAATGTCAAGGTTGTCGACTCTCAGAATCTGTCCACCGGCCAGGGGCTTGTTGTCTTATACGCCTGCAAACTGGCCAAGACCTGCGAAAGTCTTGGGCAGCTTCATGCTGATGTACAGGCCTATACCTCCCGGGTAGAAGCCAGCTTCCTGCTGAACCGCCTGGACTACATGGTAAAGGGCGGACGCTGCTCCGCAGCAGCGGCACTGGGCGCAAACCTGCTGAATCTGAAGCCCTGCATCGAAGTCAAGGACGGTAAGATGGGTGTGGTAAAAAAGTACCGCGGCAACTACGCAAAATGCCTTGCCGCCTATGTCAAGGACCGCCTTGACAGCCGCGAGGACTTAACAGGTGATCTTCTGTTCTTGACCTATACCACAGTTTCCGACGACTGTCTGAAGGCTGTGAAGGACGGCATCAGCCAGTACGGCCATTTTGAAGAAATGGTTGAGTGTACTGCCGGCTGCACCATTTCCTGTCACTGCGGCCCCGAAACACTGGGTATCCTGTTTGTAAGAAAGTAACGCATACTGTGTATCACTGCCGCCGGGAGCACCCGGCGGTAGTTTTTCCTTGTAATTTCACAAACCTATGGTATACTAGTGCTGTAAATTTTCTAATTAAGGAGCTGCCTATGGACTATTATGCTTTGATGGATCTGGTGATCAATCTGGGCTATAAGCTGGCAATGAGCGGTGCTGAAACATTTCGGGTTGAGGAAAGCATCAATCTGATCTTAAAGACCTACGGTCTTGACGCGGAGGCTTTCGCAATTCCAAACAATCTGACCGTCAGCATCAAGACAGAAAACGGCAAGCCCATGACTCGAATGCGCCGTATAGGTGACCACGGTAATGATCTGGACGCGGTCGAGCGTTATACCAACCTCAGCCGCAGGATCTGTGCCCAGCGCCCTGACCCTGCAACCGCTTTGCAATGGCTGAAGGAAACCGATAGCTCCCGCGTCTACTACGGCAGAACCATGTACCTTGCGGGCAACTTCATGGGTGCCTGCGGCTTTGCGATTTTGTTTGGCAGTACATACTTGGACAGTATTCTCTCCGGATTGTGCGGCCTGATCGTTGGTCTTGTCGGTCTAGCTATGACCAAACTGAAAGCAAATCAATTTTTCCAGATTATCATTGCCGCATTTTTAATGTCTTTGTCTGCTTATTCACTGGAATCTATCCATATGGCGTATAATGCAGATACTATGATCATCGGCGCGCTGATGCTGCTGGTTCCCGGTCTGCTCTTTACCAACGCCATGCGTGATATCATCAACGGCGACACCAATTCCGGTCTGAACCGGATCATTCAGGTATTTCTGATTGCCGTGGCCATCGCATTGGGAACCGGTGCCGCCTGGCAGGCCATTGCCGGACTTTGGCAAACGCCCAACAGCAATCCCATTGTCAGTCACCCATTGATCGTACAGTTGGTTGCCTGCGTGATTGGCTGCGTTGGTTTTTCCATTATTTTTAACATCCATGGCCCGGGCATGCTTCTTTGCGCGCTGGGCGGTGTGATCGCATGGGCAGTGTACTCCGTAACTGTTTCTCTGGGATTTGGCGACCTGACCGGTTATTTCTGGGGCGCTTCCATTTCTTCTGTTTACGCTGAGATCATGGCAAGAGTCAGAAAGTATCCGGCCATCTCTTATTTGGTCGTATCCATCTTTCCGCTGATTCCAGGAGCCAGCGTATACTATACCATGAATTATGCGGTTCGGGGCGAAATGGAGCGCTTTGCGGAGCAAGGCATGCACACCATTGCCATTGCGGGCATTATGGCTGTGGGTATCATCCTGGTATCTACTGTATTTCGAATCTGGGCCGTGTGGAAGCGTGGCAAGCATCAATAACGAAAGGGCTTCGGGAAACCCCGAAGCCCTTCAAATTTATTACTTGTCCTTGCTCTTTTCAGCCTTTTTCACTGCCTTGGCCTTTGCCTTTGCTTCCCGGGTCTTTTTGGCCTCTTCAGCAGCGGCGGCGACAGCGGTATCGTTGGAGGAAATGGCCCACTTCGCAAACTCAATGCGAACCTGGTCAGCACTGGTCTCCATAACGAACTTGTCGTCCTTTACATTGACAACAGTACCAATGATACCGCCAATGGTAGTGACCTGATCGCCTACCTTGGTATCCTTACGGGTCTTCTCAGCTTCCTTCTTGCGCTTATTCTCAGGACGGATCAGCATGAAGTAGAAAACACCGAAGATGACAGCCATCATGATAACGGTGCTGCCCAGACCGCTGCCCATCAGATCAGTAGTTGCTTCAAGAAAATGTAACATGGATATTGCTCCTTTATTTTATTAGTCTGTGTTATTATATCATTGATATCATAAATTGCAAGCAAAAAACTAGATTCTGTGTGCCAATTTCTCAGAATTTTCCTTGCGGAACGCCTCAAAAGTACCCGTATCCAGGGCATCACGGATCTTTTCCATCAGCTTGTTGTAAAAATACAAATTGTGCATCACGGAAAGCCGCATGGCCAGCAATTCCTCTGCTACGAACAGGTGACGGATATAGGCTCTGGAATAACGGCGGCATACCGGGCAATCGCATTTGGGATCAATGGGATTCAGGTCGGCAGCGTACTTGGCGTTCTTCAGATTGATGGCGCCTTCCCAGGTAAAGAGACGGGCATGCCGGGCATTTCTGGCAGGCATGACACAGTCGAAGAAGTCCACGCCCCGGGCAACTGCTTCAATGATATTGGTCGGTGTGCCAACACCCATCAGATATCTGGTCTTGTGGACCGGCATGTGAGGCTCAACCGCTTCGATAATGCCGTACATTTCCTCCGCCGTCTCACCAACTGCCAGACCGCCAATGGCATATCCTGGCAGATCCAGGTCGGCGATGCGCTTCATGTGATCTACACGAATATCCTTGTAGGTGCCGCCCTGGTTGATACCCCATAGCATCTGCTGAGGGTTGACGGTATCGGGCAAAGCGTTGAGTCTTGCGTTTTCCTCCTTGCAGCGAACCAGCCAGCGGTAGGTCCTGTCCACACTTTTTAAAACATAGTCCCTGGGCGCAGGATTTTCAATACATTCATCAAAGGCCATGCAGATATCACTGCCCAGGTTGGACTGGATCTGCATACTTTCCTCAGGACCCATAAAGATCTTACGGCCGTCGATATGGGAGGCAAAGGTTACGCCTTCTTCCTTGATCTTACGCAGGGATGCCAGACTGAACACCTGGAACCCGCCGGAATCGGTGAGGATCGGGTCATCCCAGGTCATAAACTTATGCAATCCTCCGCACGCCTTGACCAGCCTATCACCGGGACGCAGATGCAGATGATAGGTATTAGACAGCTCCACCTGGCAGCCAATGTCCTTCAGATCCTTCGCGCTCAGCGCGCCCTTAATAGCGCCCTGGGTACCCACATTCATAAACACAGGAGTCTGGACAGTGCCGTGGGCGCAGGTGAATACGCCCCGTCTGGCCTTTCCCTCTGTTTTCAAAAGTTCAAACATAGCTTTCCCTCTTATTTCATGCATTCATTGGCTGGCTTATAGAAATAGACAGCCGTCGCGCCCAAGCAAAGTTTCTCCGGCTCATTAGCCGAAAACGCTTCTGCTTCCAGATGCATCAGATGCTTTGTCACGGATTTCAGCCGAACACTCAGCAGCACATCCTCCCCCGGGATCAACGGCCGGTGGTAGGTCACATTCATCTCAACAGTCGGCGCGATACCTTCACCAGGTTTTGCGCAGTAGGCCACGCAGCCCATCGCCTGGTCCACCAGTGTAGCGCACATACCGCCATGAAGTGTTCCGGCAATGTTGCGCATCCAGTCTGAGGTTCTGCAGCGCATTACATACAATCCCGCATCCGGCTCACAGCGCACCAATTCCAACTGCAGCATATCGCCAATACTGCCGGGGGCCAGTGTGTGCAGCTCCTCCAGCCGGGTCAGCAGTTTTTCTTTTACATCTATCATCAGCTTATCTTCTCATTTCTTAGTATTCGCGCCAATGTACATGGCATCTCCAAAGGAAAAGAACCGGTAACGCTCCTTCACAGCCTCGGCGTAAGCATTTAATACATGCTCCCTGCCCGCAAAGGCAGAAACCAGCATCACAAGGGTGCTTTCCGGCAGGTGGAAATTGGTGATCATCCCATCCATTGCCTTAAAGGTATAGCCTGGATAAATGAAAATCTCGGTCCACTTAGATCCTGCGGTAAAGCTGCCATCAGAATTGACGAGAGATTCCAGGGTACGGCAGGAGGTAGTGCCAACGCAAACGATGCGTCCACCGTTCTGCCTTGTTTCGTTCAAAAGGGCCGCTGTCTCAGCGGAAATCATGCAAAGCTCACTATGCATATGATGCTCAGAAATATTTTCAGCCTTTACCGGACGGAATGTACCAAGGCCCACATGCAAGGTAACAAAGGCTGTCTGCACGCCCTTTTGCCGGATTTTATCCAGCAAGTCATTGGTAAAATGCAGTCCGGCTGTGGGGGCAGCAGCAGAACCGACTTCCTTGGAGTAGACAGTCTGGTAGCGTTCCTGATCTTCCAGCTCAGCCTTGATATAAGGCGGCAGGGGCATCTTTCCAAGGCGCTCCAGGACTTCCAGGAATATACCCTCAAAGCGGAACTCAATAACCCGGTTTCCATCTTCCTGGACCCCAGTCACAACTGCCGACAGCTCTCCGTTGCCGAAGATCACTTCGCTTCCCACCTGCATTTTTCTGCCGGGCTTGCACAGACATTCCCATTTCTTATCACCCAAGTCACGCAGGAGCAGCACTTCCACCGCGCCACCAGTGGGCCGGTGTCCCAGAAGCCTTGCGGGCAGCACACGGGAGTTATTCATCACCAGGCAGTCGCCCGGCTGCAAATAATCCAGAATATCATAAAAATGCCTGTGCTGCCACTGACCGCTGTCCTTGTCCAGCACCAGAAGCCGGGAGGAATCCCGCTGCTGCAGCGGGGTCTGGGCGATCAATTCCTCAGGCAGGTCATACCAAAAATCCTGCGTTCTCATAATTTCAGCCTCCAACCATTAAAAGCCATATCAGTATAGCCTATTTTCCCCTTTTTTGCAACAGACAAATTGATGCCCTGCTGCATAGATTGGCATGGAGGTATCAGTTTATGAAAAAGCCACTTTTCTCTGGGGTCTGCACGGCCCTTGTTACACCTTTTTTAGACGGCCGGGTCAATTACCCCATGATGGAAATGCTCCTGCGCCGCCAGATCGATGCCGGGGTAAAAGCTGTGGTGGTCTGCGGTACTACCGGCGAATCTCCTGCGCTTTCCGACAATGAAAAGCTGGAACTGTTTCGCAGATGCAAAGCCTACGCAGGTGAAAGCTGCATGATCATCGCAGGAACGGGTTCCAATAACACAGCCCACGCGGTAGAATTAAGCGCAGAGGCTCAGGAGGAAGGAGCCGATGCCCTGTTGATCGTCAGTCCATATTACAACAAAGCCACGCCCGACGGTCTGTTTGCCCATTATCTTTCCATCGCCCACAGCGTTGCAATACCCTTGATTGTGTATAATGTTCCCGGCAGGACCGGCGTGGATATACCTGTCAGTGTTTATCGAAAGCTATCCACCATCGATAATATCGCGGGCGTGAAGGAAGCTTCCTCTGATATCACGAAAATTACAAAAATCAAATGCGCCTGTCATCCGGACTTTGGCCTTTGGTCCGGTAACGATGACCAGATCGTTCCTGTGATGTCACTGGGCGGTGACGGTGTAATTTCTGTGCTTTCCAATGTTGTTCCTGTCCAAACTCAGGCCATGGTCAACGCAGCGATCGCGGGAGACTTTGACACCGCAGCGGCCCTGCAGTGCAGACTGCAGCCACTGATCGAGCTACTGTTCTGCGAAGTCAATCCCATCCCGGTAAAAACCGCCATGCGGCTGATCGGTTATGATTGCGGAAGCTGCCGTCTGCCGCTGACAGATCTTCCGCCAGATAAAGCAAGCCAGCTCAAGGCTGCTTTGGAGAAGCTATAAAGGAAACCCACCCGGCTGAAAACCGGGTGGGTAAAAGCATTATGCCAAAACCGCTTTATGGAATACTTTCTTGCCCTTGCGGAGCTTCACGCCCTCCTTGAGCATTTCCTCTGTCACAGCAAAGGTATGGTCAGGAACTTTTTCGTCGTTGACAAACACACCACCCTGCTGTACCAGACGCCGGGCTTCGCCGTTGGAACCTGCCAGACCGCAGGCGACCATCAGATTCAAAATGCCGATCTTACCGTCAGCCAGCTTGTCAGCGGTGATCTCTGTGGTAGGCATGTTGGCATCGTCACCGCCGCCGGTAAACAGCGCCTTGGCGGCAGCCTGGGCCTTTTCCGCCTCTTCTTCACCGTGGACCAGCTTGGTCAGCTCATAGGCCAGGATTTCCTTAGCAGTGTTAAGCTGGGCATCCTTCCAGGAGTCCATCTCGTTGATCTGCTCCAGAGGCAGGAAGGTCAGCATCCGGATGCACTTGAGCACATCGCTGTCCTCCACATTGCGCCAGTACTGGTAGAATTCAAAGGGTGTGGTCTTGTTGGGATCGAGCCATACAGCGTCCTTGGCGGCCTTGCCCATTTTCTTACCCTCAGAGTTGAGCAGCAAGGTAATGGTCATAGCATGGGCATCCTTCTGCAGCTTGCGGCGGATCAGCTCGGTGCCGCCCAGCATATTGCTCCACTGGTCATTGCCGCCGAACTGCATGTTGCAGCCGTAGTGCTGGTACAGGTAGTAGAAGTCGTAGGACTGCATGATCATGTAGTTGAATTCCAGGAAGCTCAGGCCCTTTTCCATGCGCTGCTTATAGCACTCCGCACGAAGCATGTTATTCACAGAGAAGCATGCGCCCACCTCACGCAGCACATCTACATAGTTCAGATCCAGCAGCCAATCGGCATTGTTGACCATCTGGGCCTTATCGGGTCCAAACTCGATAAAGCGCTCCATCTGCTTTTTAAAGCACTCGCAGTTGTGGTCAATGGTCTCCTTTGTCATCATGGAGCGCATATCGGTACGGCCTGAGGGGTCACCGATCATAGCAGTGCCGCCGCCGATCAAAGCGATAGGCTTATTGCCTGCCATCTGCAGCCGCTTCATCAGACACAGAGCCATGAAGTGACCTACATGCAGGCTATCAGCAGTGGGGTCAAAGCCGATATAAAAGATAGCCTTACCGTTGTCGATCATTTCCCGGATTTCTGCCTCATTGGTCACCTGAGCGATCAAGCCTCTGGCAACCAGCTCATCATATACTTTCATAGTTCATCCTCCTAAAGGTTATCAATGTGATTGTACTTGTTCTGTTCTACTGTGGTCCGCTAAGAAGGAAATAATGGCATCCCGCAGGACCACGATGTTCTCACCGTCTAAGACGGTGTCACGCCATGTATGGATTCTGCCACAATAGAGGCCGATGCCTTTTTTGTATTGAAAAGCCATGACCGCAACACCCATGGGAAAGTTCTTATGATCCGAAGATCCCCCATAAAAACCCGCGCTGCGAAGCCGCAGCTCTTTTTTGCCGGTTTTACCGCAGATCTTAGACAAGCTTTCCAGAAGCACTTGATCCTTTCTGGCTTTCTTAACAGGGGTAAACTGGATAACACCGCCATTGCCAACACAGTCCAGATTCAAAACAATCTGGCTTTCCGTCACGGTTTTATGGAGCTTTCTGTATATCGCAGAACCCACCAGCCCCGCTTCCTCCATGTCAAATAACACGAAGCACACATGATCTCTCAGTTCTTCTGATACCGCAGAAAGGGTCTCCAACACTGTCACGACTCCAGATGTATTGTCATTGGCATTATTGCGGTTGGCAGGGCCTTTCAGCATCAGTATCAATATCCCAAAATAAACAAGATATCCCACAAAGAAGGCCACTTTATCTGTGCATCCAATCCAGGCTGCGGTCAAACCCGCCGCAACCGCAACAGCAAATATGACAGCCACCAAAACAAGCTGGAGCAGAATGAACATTACTGGGTTATTGGGAGCGATCAGATTGGGAAGTCCGATGGACGCTGGTGTATCATAGTGGGCTGTGACCAGATACCGGGCAGCCGTTGGTTCACCGATCACGATATTCCGCACGCCCCGCCTGCCGCTCTCAACATTTACGGCATAGCCAAGATTCTGAGCATAGGATGTGACACCTTCAATAAATGCAGTCTTTTGCTGCTTCGTCTTTCGTACCGGATATTTCACCAGCACATCCATAGGCTCGTGTATCATTTCTATCTCTCCTATCAATCAAAAAGCCCCCTGTCCTTACGGACAGAGGGCGTAAGATACGCGGTACCACCTCTGATTCAGCATAGCCTTACAGCCATGCCCTCACGGCGTCTGACAACGCCTATCGCGGTATCGGGCGAACCCGTCCCTTCCTACTGTCATTTCAGAAAGGCCACTCCGGGAGGTATTTCAGTGGTTTTTCCCGCTGCCTCGCACCAACCGGCAGCTCTCTGGCGGAAAGGGTCGCACTTACTTGTTCCCTTCAATGTGTTGAGTCCATACTAACAAATCGGGCGTTATTTGTCAAGAGATTATCTTATTCTTCATAGTCAAGCATCTCTTCAGCGCTTTTGAGTGTCGTTTCCGTAATCGTTGCGCCGCCCATGATACGGGCAAGCTCCCGCTTTCTGCCTTCCAGGTCCAGTGGCTCGACAGAGGTATATGTACGGCCATCCCGCTCACTCTTGGCGATCAGCAGATGGGTAGTCGCCAAGGCCGCAAGCTGAGGCAGATGGGTCACGCAAAGAACCTGCTTCGTTCTGGCAACGCTGCGAAGCTTCTGTGCCACCTTTTGTGCGGCGCGGCCGGATACGCCGGTATCCACCTCATCAAAGATCAGCGTGGCAACACGGTCCTGCTCTGCCAGAACATTTTTCATGGCCAGCATGATTCTGGCCAGCTCACCGCCGGAAGCGACCTTGCTCATGGGCTTCAGCGCTTCGCCGGCATTGGCAGACATATAAAAAGCGACTGCATCCGCGCCATTGGCGGTCAGCTCCAGCTCCGTAAATTCGCAGGAGAACTGTACCCGGGGCATATCCAGTTGGGCAAGCTCGGAAAGGATCCGCTCAGACAGCACCTTCGCCGCAGTCCTGCGGTTTTCCCGAAGCGCAAGAGCAGCATCCCAGGCAGCCTTTTCTGCCTTTTGCAGCTTACCCTTCAACCGCTCCAGATGGTCGTCGGCAAATTCGATATCGTCTAATTCCTGCTTTGCCCTTTCCAGGTATTCCAGAATATCGGCACAGGTCGCGCCGTATTTCCGTCGCAGGCGGTGGATCACATCCAGGCGGCTCTCGATCCGGTCCAGCTCATCAGCGCTGTAGGACAGGTCATCCCGGGCATCCTTGACGGCTTCCGCCACATCCCGCACCTGGTACATCAGATCTGCCACCCGCTCATGAAGCTCCCCAAAGGATTCGCTATAGCGGCCCAGCCTTGACAGTTCCCGTTCCGCTTCCGCCAACAGCGATGCCGCGCCGTCGGTTTCGTCGCCGCCATATAAGCACTCCACCGCAACATCCATACCGCTGCTGAGCTTTTCCGCGTTTTGCAGCAGCCTGCGGCGCTCTTCTAAAACCTCATCCTCACCGGCCTCCAGTTCCGCTTTGGATATCTCCCCAATCTGGTAGCGAAGAGTCTCCATCCGGCGGAGCTTCTCCCCTTCGTCCATGGTCATACGGTCAATCTCGTGGCGAAGCTGAGATACTTTTTCGTAAGTACCGGCATAGCATTGGCGGAGATCGTCATTGGACGCAAAATCATCCAGAAACTGTAAGTGGTTGTTTTCATCAAACAAGGACGCGGAATCATGCTGTCCGTGAATGTCGATCAGTTGCATTCCAAGCTTTCGCAGAATCGATACTGTGACCAGTGTACCGTTGACACGGCACACATTTTTACCATCCAGGTAAATCTCACGCTGGATAATTGTCTCACTGTCATGCCCGACACCGTTTTCCTCAAACCAGGAAAGTCTGGGAACATCCGTAAATACGGCACGGACCGATGCTTTCGACGCGCCGGTTCGGATCATATCCCGGTACGCCCGTTCGCCCAGGATGACAGAAATGGCATCGATTACGATGGATTTACCCGCACCGGTCTCGCCTGTCAGAATGTTAAAGCCATTGTCAAAGGAAATATCGGCGCATTCGATAACCGCGATATTTTCAATATGCAAAAGACTCAGCACGGGAATCCCTCCTTACCGGTTGATCAGATTTTTAATCTCACCGCAGAAAGCGGCGGCAGCATTGTTGTCGCGCATAACTACCATAACCGTATCGTCCCCGGCCAAAGTACCAACGATCTTATTCATATCCATGGAATCAATGGCAGAGCCGGCAGCGGAGGCAAGCCCCGGCAGTGTGCGAATTACAATGATATTTTGGGCATAGTCAAAGCTGGTCACACATTCCCGAAAAATCGTATTGAGCCGAGCGGAAAATGTACCGCCGGACTCATTGGCAGCCGTTGTGTAGCGGTAGGTTCCCATATTGGTCAATTCTTTTACAATTCTTAGTTCTTTAATATCCCGGGAGATGGTCGCCTGGGTTGCCCGAAAGCCCTCTTGCATCAAGAGGGAAAGGAGCTGCTCCTGTGTCTCTACATTTCGGTTGGAGATAACCTCCATAATTTTGGCCTGTCTTTGGCTTTTCACAGTCTGTTCCCTCCGTTCTTAAACTTCGCGTTCACCACATCATAGAAGCTGCGGTCCTTCAGGCGGATCAGCTTTGTGGTAAGATTAGATCTTTTCACGGTCACCACATCCCCCAAATTCAGCTTCTGGGCTCTGCCTCCGTCAACGGACAGGTAGGCATTCTTATGGGGATTCAGCGCCATGCCCACTGTGATGACACGGTTTTGAGAAGCAACAATACAGCGGCTCAGCATGTCATGGGGGCAAATGGGTGTGATGAGAATATTCTGGGCTTCCGGCTCTACGATCGGTCCGCCGGCGCTCAGGCTGTAGGCGGTAGACCCGGTGGGCGTGGCAATGATGATACCGTCGCCGCTGCACTCCATCGCTTCCACACCGTCACACTTGACGCTCAAATGCACCACCCGGGCGATTGCGCCCTTGGTGACAACTGCGTCATTGAGTCCGATCTCATGGAATATGATGTCTCTGCCACGGTGTACCGTTACATCCAGCATCATCCGCCTATCGAGGGTGTAATGATCCTCAGCAAGGCGCGACAGCATAGATAGCTCGCTGCTTTCCAGCTCCGCCATAAAGCCCATCGTACCGATATTTGTTCCCAAAATCGGTACACCGTGACGGGTCGCCGCCTTGGCCATGTGCAGAATCGTACCGTCACCGCCAAAGCAGACCACTGCGGACGCGCCAGGCAGTTCCCTGTCCAGACGGTAGAACTTGAGATCCTTAGGAAGTTCATATGTTCTGTCCACTTCAAAGGGCAGGCAGATTCTGGGATCCATCCCTGACTGTTTCAGGATCTCTACCGCCTCACGAACCGTTTCGAAATTCTTGTCCCGGTAAGGATTGGGGGTCAGTATTATCTTTTTCATATACTCACCCCTTCAGTGTTTCATGGGCATCCCGAACAACCTGAGCGGTATCCGGCTGGATGCCCGGTGTTTCGTCCAGTGTCAGATGACCCAAAAATTCAATATTCCCCTCGGGACCCTTCACCGGAGAGAAGGTCAATCCAAGAATCTTAAATTCCAGTTCATTGGCAAGGTCTACAAAATGATCCAGTACTTCTTTATGAATCGCCGGATCACGAACCACACCCTTCTTGCCTACCTTCTCCTTCCCCGCTTCAAATTGGGGTTTGATCAGGCAGAGGACCTGTCCCGCAGGCTTCAGGAAGGTCTTAATCACCGGCAGAACGATCTTCAGGGATATAAAGCTCACATCCACCACAGAAAGATCCAACGGTTCTCCCAGCTGCTCCGGCGTCACATAGCGCACATTGGTCCGCTCCATGACCACGACCCTGGGATCAGAACGGATCTTCCAGTCCAACTGGCCGTAACCTACATCAATGGCAAACACCTTTTTCGCGCCCTGCTGCAGCAGGCAGTCGGTAAAGCCGCCGGTGGACGCACCGGAATCGCTGCATACGAAACCTTCAGGATTGACGCCAAAATCACGCAGCGCCTTTTCCAGCTTCAAGCCGCCCCGGCTTACATAGGGGCAGGCTGCGGTGCGCACTTCGATATCAACAGTCTCCTCATAGGAGACACCGGGCTTATCTGCCTTCTGGCCTGCAACATACACCTGGCCGCTCATAATGATCGCCTGGGCTTTTGTGCGGCTGTCTGCGTGGCCACGCTCAGTGAGCAGCACATCCAAACGCTTTTTAATCTTCACCGCGTACCACCTCCAAAATCAAATCGCAAACAGACTGGGCATCCAGCCCATGCTTCCGGTACAGGACTTCGATACTGCCGTGAGTCACAAAATTGCGGCCCAGGTCAACACCTGTCACACGGAAACTATTACCCAATTCCAAAGCCAGTGCCTCCCGAATACCGGATCCCGCACAGACCTCTTCCATAACAAACACATTTTTACTTTCTGAAATATGACCGCGTACCTGCTGTAAGTCTGATACAGACAAAAGTCGCAGCACCGTCGCTTCCACACCGTAAGCAGACAAAAGTCCGGCCGCTTCCAACGCATTATGAAGGAGCGTACCGTAAGTAATGATCGTAACATCCCTGCCCTTACGGTGGCAAACCACAGTATTTTCCTGTCCATGCCAGTCGCAGCCGCCATATCCACAGTCACCGCCACGGGGATAGCGGATCGCCACCGGACCGGGCCGTTCCTTCACTGCCCAGCGCAGCATCTGCCGAAGCTCCTCACAGCTGCAGGGACACAAAACACGCATGCCCGGAATCTGCCGCAAAAAGCCCACATCAAACAGGCCATGATGGGTCTCTCCATCCTCACCCACCAGACCTGCCCGGTCTACCGCGAAGATGACCGGCAGCTTCAGCAACGCAATGTCCTGCAGCAGCATGTCATAAGACCGCTGCAGAAATGTGGAGTAAATTGCTACAACCGGGACAAGCCCCTGCTTTGCCATGCCGCCTGCCATAGAGACAGCATGCTCCTCCGCAATACCCACATCAAACAGCCGCTTGGGATATTTCTTCTTGAAATCCAGCAATCCTGTTCCTGCCGGCATGGCTGCAGTGATCGCGCAAAGTCTGGATTCCTCCTGGGCAAGCAGGCACATTTCCTGCCCAAACGCCTGGGAAAATGTACATTGAGCACCCTTATTCACCGAGCCGCTGACAGGATCAAATTGTCCTACACCATGGAATTTAGAAGGTTCCTGCTCAGCAGGCAGATAGCCGTGGCCCTTGTGAGTCATGACATGCACCAACACGGGACGCTTCATATCCTTGGCTGCGGTCAGCAGTGAGATCAGGCTTTCCACATCGTGCCCATCCACAGGGCCCAGGTAAGTCAGCCCCATAGCTTCAAAAATGGTCGTTGGGATCAATGCCCTGCGCACCCGGTCTTTGATCTTGCGGGTTGCCCGGTAGACAGGCTTGCCGCCGGGGAGCCGGTTCAGAATATCCCGATACCACTCCTTCATATTCAGATATTTTTCCTTTGTACGCAGCCGGGACAGGTGTTTTGCCATGCCGCCTACATTGTGGTCAATGGACATAGCGTTATCATTGAGGATCACGACCATAGGCTCACCGCTGACGGCAGCGTCATTCATTCCCTCGTATACCATGCCGCCGGTGGCTGCGCCATCACCCAAAAGCGCCACTACATTATACTTCTGTCCACACAGAGTCCTGGCCCTTGCCATACCCAAAGCGATGGATACAGAGCTGGAAGCGTGTCCCGCCACAAAGGCGTCGGTCTCGCTCTCACCGGGCTTAGGAAAACCGGCCATTCCACCAAATTTGCGTAATGTGGAAAAATCCGCCTGGCGGCCGGTCAAAAGCTTATGGACATAAGACTGATGGCCAACATCAAAAACCAGACGGTCCTGCGCGGTATTAAAAACAGTCTCAATGGCAACGGTAAGCTCCACAACGCCCAAATTGGACGCCAGGTGGCCACCAGTCCTGGAGACCGAAGCAATCAAAAATTCACGAATCTCACTGCACAGAGTCTGCCTCTGGGCTTCATTCAGCCGCAGAAGATCATCACGGCAGTGAATGCTTTCCAATATGCTCAAAACAGCACACACCTAACTTATTTCTTTTTCTTCATAAAGCGGGTCATGCGATGAAGCTGAAAGACCACCTTCCCCACCATATGTACGATATCCGTACAGGAACCCATCGCCACAGTTTTACCGATGGCCTTGCCGCCAACGGTCACGCCGGCAACCAGCGCGGACATCAGCAGCGATACCACCTGAGGCCACGAAAATTCGAAGTTATTCAAAATCTGGGCAGCGATGGTCGCGGATGCACTGCCGGATACAACGCCGCAAATGTCTCCCACCACATCATTACAAATGGAACTGACACGCTCCGCGTTGCGCAGAAGGGCAATGGCTTCATAAGCGCCCGGAACCTTTCTTGCAGCCATTGAATGAAAAGGCTTTTCATCAGCAGAGGTTACCGCAACACCGATAATATCAAATAAAATACCAACAAACACGATGGCAAGCAGTATTAAAAACGCGACCACCATGGAACTGCTTCCCATGATCTCGTCAGAGACCATAGAGATCATTCCGGAAACAAATATGGTAACAAAGAAAATTGTGACGACCCAGCGGATCGTCTTATTGCGTTCTTTCTTTTGTGCGCTTGGGTCGGACTTCGACACGACACTTGTCCCCTTTATGACAATTATACAGATGACGGCAGCAGGCAGGATAAATCTTACGGCTTAGGTCGGGTTGTTTTTCACCGGACAGAACCTGCCGTTGCCGCGCAGGCCGTTTCCATTTGATCCATCCGCTCATGTGTTGCCAGCATGAGTACCCGATTGCCACTTAGTCCGTACTGTAATCCCCTGCCTGCCCAATTACGACAGTCTAGGTGTTTTCCACAGCAAAGTGTTCCGATTCTTAGCCTCTTTTGCAAGGATGGTTTCCAGAAGCGATAACACCCGTTGTCTGGCCACAACACGCAGATGCTTGTCCTCTTTCCCCGCATACTCACTCAAGGCAGGCTACTCTGCACGCAGCACACGATTCTGTGCACCGCCTTGCAGGTTCATACCAGGCCCGTACGCGAAGAGGCTTCCACTGAGGAGTTCTCAAACTTCGTCGCACAATACCAGGTCTCCACGGAAACCGGGTCGTATGCTCCATGCCATTGGAGCGCGCCCGGGATCCTTAACCCCCAGCACCCACCCTAAACTGGGCGTAAAAAGCAGGCACCAGGGACTTCATCGATATGCCCTTCATAGGATTTTTAGGCCCTACCTGGGAACCGGTCACCTCGACTAGAATACTGCACCGTCGCTGCTAATCATAGCATAAGTTTTATGAATATACAAGTATTTTTTCATAATATTCATTTTATCTTTACGATTGCGCCAATGAAATCCTTGTTTTGGAAATACTATACAGCAAAAGGAGACGGTATAAAGTCTACTGTCTCCCCAAACTATTCACGCATTATACATTCCTGTTCAAGAACCAATCCTCAACGATATCGCTGTGGGTAATCACAATGTCAATATCCGAAAGCTCCTCTTTGGTAAAAAAACGCAGGTCCTTGGATTCCGTGCTGATGGTCATATCCGGCTCCTGCTCCAATTCCAGGCCGAACACCACAATTACCATACGCCAGATGCTGCCATCGCGGTAGGCGGCAATGCGTCCCGGTTCCCCATATACTGCCAGCTTTTGAAACTGTTCTTTGGAAACCCGGATTCCCAGTTCTTCATAAACTTCCCTGGCAATGGCCTGTGCTTCTGTCTCATACTTCTTGACACCTCCACCCACCAAGCCCCAGGTATCGCTGTCCCGGCGCTTCTCTAACAGAAGCTTTCCGCCGCAGGTGATGATGGCATTGGCGCCCAAACGGGCAGGCATCGTGGTCTTCGGCGCGTTGGAATCTCCACGGTAGAATGTTACGATCGGCATGAAACCGCCTCCTTTTTTCCCATTATACAATATCATCACAGCGGTTTCCACCCTAAAATTCCTTAGGCACAGGCTTTGTGACCCCGGTACGGCGTTCTTTATCCAAACCGCCCACCATATGGCCTTCCGCGCAACCGGCAAACTTTCCACGGCGAATGATGTCCTCGCCAAATCTGTCCCGAAGGATATCCACTGTTTCATCCAGTTTCAGTTTCCGTTCATACCGCTGAGGAGTCAGGTCCGAAAAAAGATCAAACTGTTGATATGGCTCCCGGGCCAGGTGGGTCATCTGAACCCCAAGCTGCCGTAAGGGCGTGATTCCATCCCAGGCCTCGTCAAAAACCCGGCAGGCCTCCCGAAACAGCTCTTCTGTAATATTTGTGGCACCGGGCAGCCGGGACTGGTGGGAAAAATTGTGAAATTCAGCAGTTCTCAAATGCACCGTCACGCATCCGCCGCACATGCCATCCTGCCGCATCCGGGCCGCTACCGTTTCACAAAGACCCATCAGAACCTTGTACGCCTGTTCACGGGTAACTACATCGGCAGCTGTGGTGATAGAATTGCCATAGCCCTTATTCACTTCCTGCACCGGCTTGACCGCGTCTGCGCTGCGCCCATTGGCAAAGTGCCAGATGGTCTGTCCATGCTTACCCAGCTTCTTTTGCAGCAGGTGAACATCCGCTTTCGCCAGATCACCAATGGTATAGATACCCATGCGGTTCAGCTTTGCCTGGGTAGCGCCGCCCACCAGGAATAAATCTCTTACCGGCAAAGGCCACATTTTCTGCTCTATTTCCTCCGGGAACAGGGTATGGACTTTATTGGGCTTTTCAAAGTCCCCTGCCATCTTGGCCAGAAGCTTATTGCTGGAAATGCCTACATTCACGGTAAATCCCAGTTCCTCATAGATCCGCTTGCGCATAGCTTCCGCCGCCAGTCTGGGCGCGCCCCAGAGCCGCTCTGTGCCGGTCATGTCCACCCATGCTTCATCGATGGAATACTGCTCCACGCAGGGACTGAACTGCCGCAGCATCTCCACAAATTTCCTGGATGCCGCCACATAGAGGGCATAATCCGGCTCCACTACCGTAAGGCCCGGGCATTTTTCCAGAGCCTGAAAGAGCGGCTCACCTGTCTGGATGCCGTATTTCTTCGCAGGGGTGCTTTTTGCCAACACGATGCCCTTGCGGGATTCCTTGTCCCCTGCCACAACCGAGGGGATCTGCCGCAGATCCACCGTTTCTCCCAACACCTTCACCCGGTAAGCAGCCGTCCAGGATAGAAAGGCAGAGTTGGCATCCACATGAAAGATCACTCTGTCCGCCATCTCAATACACCTTCCTCAGCAAACACCATGTATGGGTACGCACCGTGTAGCGCAGTTCAAAGAGCCACTGCTTCTGCCGGACCGTGGCACGGCACAGAAAGATAAAGGCTTCAATGCCCACATACTGCACTTCCTTGCAGCTTACGATCTCGTCGATGTCCACACGCATGAGCTGGTGGGCTTCGTCCTCCATCCGCAGCCGTAAGGGCTGGATCCGCCCGTCGGCGCTGCACATGGATATCACATCCACCGGGCATATCTTCTGCTCCATTACGGCCACCTCCTGTCTTTTTCTATATTATAGTACATTTGTTCGTTTTATGCAAGTGTTATTTTCTGGTTGCTCCTGCTCTTCGCTTTTGCTATAATAAAGAAAAAAAGCAAGGAGAACCCCTATGCTCAAGTACCGCTGTCTGGTTTTAGACCACGATGATACCGTCGTGCAAAGTGAAAAGACCATCGGTTATCCCTTTTTCCGGGAGATCCTTCATCGATTCCGTCCGGGAAGCGATATCACCCTGGAAGAATATCTGACCGGCTGCCACGAGCTGGGATTTGCCAACATGTGCCGTCAGACCTACCGTTTTACCGAGGACGAGCTTCTGGAAGAATTCCTGGACTGGAAGGCCTATGTCCGAACCCACATCCCGGAGATTTTCCCCGGAATTGACCGTATCATCCGCCGTCAGAAAGATGAAGGCGGAATTCTGTGCGTTGTGTCACACTCCGGTGAGGAAAACATTTCCCGGGATTACCAGGTTCATTTTGGCATTCAGCCGGATGCTATTTATGGATGGGATCTGCCGGAAGAAAAGCGCAAGCCCAGCACCTATGCCCTGGAGGATATGATGGAAAAATTCCATATTTCCAAAGAGGAGATCCTGGTGGTAGACGACATGAAGCTTGCCTGGGATATGGCAAGTAAGGCAGGTGTCAAAACCGCCTTTGCCGCCTGGGGAAAGCTGGACTTCCCTGTCCTGTGCAGCGAAATGGAAAACCTCTGCGACTATACCTTCCTTACCACACAGGACCTGGAAGCGTTCCTGTTCGATTCTTAACTATATCCGCCGGATCACACCGCAGGCAATTTTACTTCCCGCATTGCCGGAAGGCTGCGTGTGCAAGTCATCCGGGCCGCTGTGAATGACCACAGTTCTTCCTATGACCTCCTCCACGGAAAACCGGCTGGTAAATACCTTCATGTAGGCGCAGCCACGGTCACCCAGCAAAGGCGGCAGATCACCGGCATGACTGGGATGGGCCATCTGCCCCGGATTCAAATGACCGCCGGTTTCGGAAAAGCCCTCCCCTGCGCAGCAGCAGCCCTCATGGATATGAAAACCGAAGAAACCGCTCTCCGTCCCGGGAAGCCCTGTGATCTCCACCTCCAGGATAGTCCCATCACAGCACGGAAAGAAACGAACCATACCGCTCAGCTTCGGATTTTCCATTCCGCCGCGAACCCGTGCGGCCGCTTTTGGATACGCATTATGCCACATACGATCACCCCAACACTAACCTATGCCCAGGAGTTCTATCCGGTTCCTCGGAAAAAGCAAATGTGGGAGAATCTGCTTCTCCCACATTTCATTTTTATGGCTGTACGGCTTGTTGCTAACAGGAAAAAATACCATAGCTTATTTCAACAACGCCCAGCAGGCTTCCACCGTATCAGGGAACAGGTAGTCCTTCAATTCCCCGGCAGTGACCCATTTATATTGGTCGATCTCCCCTTGTCTCATTCTGGGTTCTCCTGTGACCTCACCCAGATAGAACACAACCTGTTTCCGGGCAGCATCAGAAACTGGATATTCAATGACTGCCCTCCGGCTTATATCCAGGTCCGCTGTCAGTCCTGTTTCCTCCCGCAGTTCCCGCAGCGCAGTCTGTTCCTCGGTCTCTCCCACTTCCATATGCCCCTTTGGTAAGCTCCAGCACCTGGAAAAGGTTTCAAGAACCAGCAGAAATTCCTGCTGCCTATTTACAACGCGGTATGGCAGCACACCGCAGGACTTTTCAAAGCAAGAAACTATGCGGATATCAAAATACTGTTCCTGGAAATGGACGGCTTCGGCGATCTCTCCCTGATGGTATACCTTTCCCACAGGCGCAACCACAAGCTTGTCCTCACAATCGTCCAATCGGCGGATAACGCCTACCGCTTGACCGTCAAATTCCACAAGCGGCTCATAGATGCCAAGAATGTATGCATCCTGCTGCTCCCCATCCCCGGCTATCAGACCGGGGATGTAACCGTAGTTAATGGGATAAACCATGTCACCGTGACAGTATCCAATGGGACGGTCTACTACAACATGGACATGCTTTCCCAGGTAGCTG
>JAZKYA010000113.1:0-48986 GCA_045611945.1 Faecousia sp.
GTAAGAAGAGTGGCATTGACCAAGAGGTTCTCGACGCCCTTAATGCCGACCCAAAAGTTCTCATTCAGTTCAACAATATGGCAAACCGTGTGAAGAACAACACCAAGGCGTGGATTAACAATCGAGGACAAGCAAAGCCAAAGCCTGATGTGGAATATGACACCAAAAAGGGACATTGGAAAGCAAACGGAACCGATGAGGTAAAGGAACTGCTCCGTGAACACAAGACCACTCTGAAAAAGATGAATGAGTGCTTGCAGTTCCTTTACACAGAGGAAGAGACCGTTCCAGACGTTTTCTCTGATGATTTTGAATTGTGGGCAGAGTAAAGGAGCGAGAAACAGATGAATGATTTAATCACGAAACAAACGGCTTACAAGCGAGAATTAGATAAGATTATGTCTATGAAAGCGGGAGAAACCTTTGATGTGGATTACTGCTTATCTATGATGTACTTATCAAAAGACTATTTATTTAGTCGTGACCAAGCAATTAAGTTCGCAACAGAAAACGGATACATTGAGAGCATTTCAATTTTCTTTGACTTGTACGGAAATCAAACCAAGGAACGATTTAGAAGATTATAAGAACACAGATAATAAAAACGGAGGCAACACGCCTCCGTTTTCTTTTGGTCGTTGAACTGCGATAATATGATCGCAGTTCTGCGACCAGCTTTCCGCAAAAACACGGGAATAATTCAATCAGTTCAAATCAGCACATACACATCAGTACATTCGGGTCATATCAGTTCCAAAAAGAACAGTTCGGTTCAAGTCAAATCAGCACCCTCTTGTCATTCGTGTCATTCGCTCGCTCACTCGCTCACACTTAAAGAATTGTAAACTCTACTTGATACTTGTCCATTCTACCCGTTGCCTTATACTGCATTGTGATAGGTTCAAGACCATACAAGTAGTATTTGAGTATATGACCATTATAAACTTCAATGCGGTCGATAAGAGCACGATAAACACTTTCGTTGATGTCCTCATTGGCAAGAGATAAAACCTTTTGCAGTTCTTCAATCTGAGCATTTAAGATAACATCGTGGTTTTGCTCTTTGGTCTCTTGCTCGCTTAGAGTAGCGATTTGATTAGTAATGTCTTGAAGTTCGCTCTCGGTTTGTTTTACCGTGAGTTGATATGCCGTTTCGCTTATCGTTCCATTTACCAAAAGTCTTGTGTATTTTACAATCTCATCGTGTTTCTTCTGTGCCTCTGCTTGAAGAATACCAATCTCTTTTGCAACGGTAGATACTTGTTCTGCTTGCTTCTCTGCTCGTTTCCTTTTAAGCGTTTCAATGGTATTAGGGAGAGTGGGTTTCACAAACTCTGTAAGCAAGTCATACATTCCTTGTTGCAACACTTTATCGTTCACGGACTCGGAATTGCAACCAACCTCCACTTGTTCCCCCGTATCAAGTGTTATGGTTTTCTTAGCACCGCCTTGTTGACCACTCCAACACTTCCACGCCTTGTATTTTTCTCCACCTTTAAGGTTCTTCGTTCGTGAAACAAATCGCTCACCACATTCACCACAGAAGACCTTACCGCTACACCAATAGCGGTTACTATGCTTTGCCTTGACCTCATCTGTCGGGGAATTATCTTTGAGTAGTATTTGTACTCTATTCCACAAATCACGGTCAATAATTGCGGTCTCGGGGTGCCTGTTTTCGATATACACCGATGTACTTTCGCCACGGTTATACTTCTTCTCGTGGGTCTTGAAATTGGGGGTGTAGGTCTTACCCGTTGCCAAATCGCCAACATATTTTTCGTTTCTCAGCATACGGAGAATAACGGTATTACTCCACCCGTTTTTATATCGCTTGGTTTTAACACCCTCTTGTTGTAATTGCTTGGCAATTTTGAATGTTCCCATTCCATTGGCATACATTGTGAAAACTCGTTGCACAACCTTTGCCTCCTCGGGAAGAATCTCAAAGTATTGCTTGTTGTTTTCGTCTCGCTTGATGTTATAACCAAACATTTCTTTTCTGCCGAAAATAACGCCATTTTCCATTTGACGGAGTTGTCCCCATTGAACTCGTTTAGAGGTCTTTCTGCTTTCTGCCTCTGCCTGGTCACCCGCTTTAATTAGTTGTTCTTCGTAGTCCTTGTCCTCGGTGTAAATATCTTCGGCAAGGAACCATATATGAACACCACGGTCACGCAGGTCTCCAACAATGTTCAAAATATCTCGTACATTACGAGAGAAACGGGAAACCTCTTTCGTGATTATCAAATCGTATCTGCCTGCCATCGCATCGGCAATCATACGGTTAAACTCATCTCTTTTTTTGAGAGATGTACCAGAGATACCTTTGTCAGCATATATTGTTCTGACCGTCCAATTAGGGTGGTTTTCAAACTCTCTATCAAAGAACCGCTTTTGTGCTTCAAAACTATTTCGCTGGTCATCCTTATCGGTTGATACTCGGCAATAGGCACACACGGCAATTTTTTGCTCGTCATTGTCTTTAAGAAAGACTTTCGCTTGTGGTTTGTTTATTGTGACTGTTTGCTTTGACGACATAGTTCTTCATACTCCCCTTTATCTATGTAATTCTTTGTGTAGAGATTTAGAACTAAGGTCTCTGTTACTTTCTTTTGGAGTTCCTTAATATCTACAACACTTTGTGTTTCCCTCAGTTTTTCGGGATTTACTATCATAGATTGGCTCCTCAAAGTTTCTATGATAGCAGTATATTCATTGGACACTACGATTAGAAAGTTGTCCTCATCTTTCAAAAGGTCTAAACTGTCTCTGCCGTACTTTTCTAAGATTTCGCTTGCAATCTTTTTCTCGATAAACATATGAAAACTCCTTAATTGCAGTATAATTTTCTATATTATATCATAAAAAAGCGAGATAGTCAATTAGCATGCCGATATAGGTACCGAGGAATTGGGGCACCTGGAGATGGTAGGCGCGCTGGTACACCAGCTTACCAGAAATCTGAAGGATTCCCAAATTCAGGATTCTGCCTTTGCGCCATACTTTGTTGACCACACCACGGGCGTATATCCGACTTTTGCTTCCGGAACTCCCTGGACGGCAGCTACGATGCAGGTAAAAGGTGATCCCATGGCAGATCTGACAGAGGACCTTGCGGCTGAACAAAAGGCCAGAGTAACCTATGATAATATTTTGCGGCTGAGTGATGACCCGGATGTAAACGATGTGATCAAGTTCCTGCGTGAGCGCGAAGTTGTCCACTTCCAACGCTTTGGCGAGGCGGTTCAACTCCTTCGTGAAAAACTGAATCAAAAGAATGTTTACTTTATGAACCCCGCATTTGACATCTAAATGACGATCACCTCTGCCATGAAAATTGGCAGAGGTGATTATGCATTTATATGGTTGGCATTAAAGCAGACGGATGCCGTGGTGCTCGCAGGCTTCGACGGTTGCCGCATCCCAAACACTGGACTGTACTTCACCAATGTGGGCGCAGCCCATCATAAGCATACTGAGACGGGACTGTCCGATACCACCGCCGATGGTCAGAGGCAATTCGCCGGCCAGCAGCATTTTATGGAACGGCAGATTTCTGCGCTCGTCACAGCCGGCAAGGGCAAGCTGACGGTCCAAGGATTCTTCGTCAACACGGATACCCATAGAGGAGATCTCCAGTGCCTGGCCCAGAACATCATTCCAGAAAAAGATATCGCAGTTCAGTTGCCAGTCATCATAGTCAGGTGCGCGGCCGCCGTGGGGTTTTCCGGAGCGAAGCTTTCCGCCGATTTGCATAATGCAAGCAGTGGGATGCTCTTTCACGAAGGCATTCTCACGCTGATGATCATCAAACTCCGGGTACAGATCCTCAAGCTCCTGGGTTGTGATGAATGCCACTTCCCTGCTCAGCTTTGTGTGCAGCTGGGGATAACGAACCTGAAGTCTGTCGTTGGTATTACAGATTGCGGTTACAATGGAACGGACGATCAATTTCAGGTAATCCAGATTTCGGTTCTCCCTGGTGATGATCTTCTCCCAATCCCACTGGTCCACATAGATGGAATGGATATTATCCAGTTCTTCATCTCTACGAATGGCATTCATATCCGTATAGAGGCCATTGCCCACACTGAAATGATACCGTTTCAAAGCCAGACGCTTCCATTTTGCCAGGGAATGTACTACCTGGACATCTGTACCCACCGCGGGGACATCAAAGGACACAGGCCGTTCGTAGCCATTCAGATTATCGTTCAAGCCAGATTCTTCTGTAACAAACAGAGGTGCGGAAACGCGTTTTAAGTTCAGCGCAGAGGAGAATTCCTCTTGAAAAGTTTGTTTGATGTACGCAATGGCCCGTTGGGTATCATATTCGTCCAACAACGGGGAGTATCCATCGGGAATGATAATTCTGTTCAAACAGATCACCAGCTTTCTGTCAATATGGTACTATTGTATGCAAATGAAATAAAAAATCAAGTATAAAATATACCTTACTCCCAAGGCGAAATGGATTCAAGCTCGCACAGATGCACAGACACTTCGCTTCTTCTCATGTGTTACTCCCCTACCGTGTCGCGATCCGCAGAATATCGTTTCACTGCCGGCAGCTCGCTGATCACCGCAGAGCCCAAAATTGCGGCAGCACCAACAAGGGTGAACACATCGAAGGGTTCCGCAAGAATGGTAATGGAAATCAGGACAGCCACAACAGGATCGATGAAACTGGCCAGTGCGATACTTTGAGCGCTCAGATGCTCCATGGAACCGAAATACAGATAGTAGGCAAGCCCTGTATGTATTACACCCACAACCGCAAGCAGTATCCATCCTGTAGGAGCAGCCCTCAATGAAGTCAGATCACAGGTCAAAAGATTATAAGGGAGCAATATGACCGCGGCAAACAGAAGCTGACAGATCGTGCGGTCCATGGCGCTGATACCGTGAAGATGTTTGTTCAGAAGAATAACCGTTGCGTATAGCACAGCGGCACCAAAGCCAAGAGCAATCCCTCTCATTTCTCCGCGCTGCACGCGGCCCGTTTTGAAAATACCGGAGATCATCGCCATTCCGATAAGGGCTGCTAATACACACAGAAAGCGTCTTGTGGTAATTTTCTCTTTCAGCACCAAAGGAGAAAGCAATGTGACTATGATCGGTGCCATATAGTAACATAAGGTAGATACAGCCACCGATGTGTACCGATAGGATTCAAACAATAATATCCAATTAAAGCCGATGGCAACTCCGGACAAAGTCAGACATACAAGATTACTTTTGATTGCAGGCAGTGATAGTTTTGTGCCCTTTATGGCCAGAACGGTCAAGAGGAATATGACGCCAATAAAGGCTCTTACAAAGGCAACCATACTGCTTGGCATGGGAATGTAACGCACAAGCAGTCCAATACTGCCAAAAACCAGCATGGATACTGTCAGTTGTGCCATAGCACTGACTTCTTTCTTCATAAAACCACCACCTTCGCCCTATTATATCGCCACTTGAATAAAAAGTAAACCCCGGTTATCAGATAACTGATAACCGGGGTGGGAACTATGATTTACAGGAAGATGTACTTCAGAATAAACAGTACAGACAGGATGTACATCAGGGGGCTGACTTTCTTGGCCTTGCCGGTAACAACATTCAGAACAACATAGGAGATGATGCCGAAGCAGATGCCTTCGGAGATGCTGTAGAACAGGGGCATGGTCAAAATGGTCAGATAGGCGGGGATGGCCTCGGTCAGGTTGTCGTCCTTAAAGCTGATCTCAGTAACGGAGCTGACCATCAGGAAGCCGACAATGATCAAAGCGGGAGCGGTTGCAAAGGAAGGAATGGAGGTGAAGAGGGGTGCAAACAGTGTAGCCAGCAGGAACAGCAAACCGGTGAACATAGCGGTCAGACCGGTACGGCCGCCGGCGCTGACACCGGAAGCGGACTCAACAAAGGTTGTGATGGTGGAAGTACCCATGACAGCGCCGACAGTAGTACCCACAGCGTCAGCCATCAGAGCGGGCTTAATTCTGGGCAGACGGCCCTCTTTGTCGAGCATGTCGGCCTTGGTTGCAACACCAATCAGAGTGCCAAGGGTATCAAAGATATCAACGAATAGGAAAGCAAAGATTACGACAACGAAGTCGACTACCTTTACAGAGGAGAAATCTACATTAAAACACTGACCAAAGGTAGTACCCAGCTTGGAGAAGTCAGCGGAAATGAACGCGGAGGGAATCATGCTGTAGTGACCGGTCTCAACATTGGGAACATACAGTCCGACCAGCTCGCAAACAATACCGATGACCCAGGTAGCAATGATGCCGATCAGGATTGCGCCAGGGACCTTCTTGATGTGCAGGGCTGCGGTGATCAGCAGACCCACAACAGCCAGCAGAGCGCAGATACCAGCAGTGCTGAAATTGGCAGTGAAGCTGGTGATGGTAACCAGAGTGGAGGAGTCAACAGACAGGCCGGCATTCTGCAGGCCGATGAAGGCGATAAACAGGCCGATACCAACGGAAACGCCGCGCTTCAGAGTCAGAGGAATGGCGTTGAAAATAGCTTCACGCACATTGGTCAGAGAAAGCACGATGAAGATAATGCCTTCCACAAAGACAGCCAGCAGGGCGACCTGCCAGGGATAACCCATAGCACCACAGACGGTATAAGCAAAGTAGGCATTCAGACCCATGCCTGCGGACAGAGCAAAGGGCAGATTTGCGAACAATGCCATACAGGCAGTGCCGATAAAGGAAGAAATTGCGGTAGCCAGCAGGACTGCGGTGGCATCCATACCGGAAGCGGAGAGAATGCTGGGATTGACCGCCAGAATATAAGCCATGGTCATAAAGGTAGTAAGACCGGCTACCAATTCTCTCTTTACGGTCGTGTTGTTCTGCTTGAGTTTAAAAACTTTTTCGAGCATTTACATTCAACCTTTCTGTGTATATTTGGTTTTGCCTATTCACTGCCTTCTTCTATGAAAGAAAAAGATACTCTCATTGTATCATCTTTACAGTGAATTGCAAGAAACTTGTATAAAAAACATGCACAGCTTTCGAGGGCGAATTTTGTAATATATTACCAAAATGTGAACAACAATCAAATCATTGATTCAGGATTGATTTCGCAGCATAAAAATGGTACGATAAATACGGAGGTGTTTGCCATGGATCAAACGAGTCATGTGCTGGAATACAAATGCCCATGCTGCGGTGCGGGTCTGCCTTTTTCGGGAAGTGAGCAGAATATGACTTGCGAATACTGTGACAACAGTTTTGAGGTTGAAGCGGTAAAGGCATACAATGATGAGGGTGAACAGAGCGTATTTCAGTGGGAGTTCCAGACACCAAACGATTGGTCAGAGGATGATCTGTCCCGGCTGCGTACATTCACCTGCCAGTCCTGCGGCGGTAAGCTGATTACGGATAAAAATACCGCAGCTACCTTCTGCCCCTATTGTGAAAACCCTACGATCCTCCCTGCGCGGCTGTCCGGAGATATCCGTCCGGATGGGGTGCTGCCCTTTCAAAAGACCAGGGAGGATGCGCAAGCCGCCTTCATCAGGCTATGTAAGGGCAAGCCCCTGCTCCCAAAAAATTTTACACAAGCCCACAGAGTGGAGAAAATCACCGGAATCTATGTGCCATTCTGGCTTTACGACTGCAGGGGTACATACCACGGACGGTATAAGGCAACGAGAGTCCACCATTGGTCGGATGCCCATTACCATTACACGAGAACAGAACACTACCTGCTGAAGCGCCAGGCAAGCGCTGACTTTGCATCCATCCCGATGGATGGTTCTTCCAAAATGGACAACGCAGTGATGGAGTCCATTGAACCCTTTGATTATTCGCAAATGGTGGATTTTGAAACAGCGTATCTTTCCGGGTATCTGGCCGATAAGTATGATGTGGAAGCTGCAGAAGGTCAGAGCAGAATTGAGCAGCGTGTTGGCGATACCCTTGACGCATCCCTGCAAAGTACATTCATCGGTTATTCCTCTGTTCTTCCTACAAACAGGCAGCTTCAGGTAACCCACGGAAAAGCAAAGTATGTTCTGCTGCCGGTGTGGATGCTCCATACAAAGTATACCGGTAAAACATACCTGTTTGCTATGAACGGACAGACAGGAAAAATGACAGGTACATTTCCCATATGCCCAAAGCGGAGCTTTGGCTGGTTCGCGGGAATCTGTGCCGGGGTTACGGCGCTTGTAAGTCTGATTACGATTTTGGCAGCGTAAGGAGGCAGAGAAATGAAACGCTTTTTTGTTCTATTCCTGTGTCTGGTCTTTCTGATCGGTACTCCCCTGCCTGCCATTGCCACCACCCCCAAGGTCGTCGATGAAGCCGGTCTGCTGACTCAAACCGAAATCAGCGATCTTGAAAAACAGGCAAAGGCTCTTTCTGACCGGTACGGTATGGACATTGTCCTCGTTACAGTTAAAAGCCTGAACGGCAAAACCAGTGAAAGCTTTGCCGATGATTTCTACGATAGTAATGGATATGGCATTGGCCCGGATTCCAGTGGAATTCTGCTTTTGCTGTCAATGGAATACCGGGACTGGGCCATCAGTACATGCGGCGAAGCAATCTATGCCTTGACGGATTATGGCATCCAGGGCGTTTTTTCAGAAGTTTCCGGGTACTTATCCCAGGATATGTATTATTCTGCCTTCTGCGCCTATCTGGATGCCTTGGAGTCATATCTGAGAGCCTACATTGACGGTTCGCCTATTGATGGGGTTGCAGGCGGTTATGACGGTCCGGGAACCTATATCCCGGGAACGCAGGACGATATTGTTCACTATGAGCCGGTCAGGGACATTCCCTGGTATTTTCAGAAAATAGGAATTGCGTTTATCATAGGCGCTGTGGCGGCGCTGATCGTTCTTTTGATCATGTGCAGCCGAATGAATACGGCGAAAGCCCAGCGCGGGGCAGCATCCTATATGGATTCATCCACATACCAAATCGGATTACAGAGGGACATTTTTCTGTACAGTCAAATCAGAAAAGTTCGGAAATCAGAGAACAATTCCAGCGGTGGCGGCAGCTCTGTTCACAGGAGCAGCAGCGGCAGGAGCCACGGCGGCGGACACGGAAAATTCTAATACAAAGGAGATCATATTATGGGACTTATTAAGGCAGCATTGGCATCGGTATCCTCCCTTCTTGCAGATCAGTGGAAGGAATACTTTTACTGCGATTCCCTGACAGACAATGTACTGGCGGCAAAGGGCGAAAAGCGTGTGAGCGGCCGCTCCAGCAATACGAAAGGATCTGACAACCTGATCACCAACGGTTCAGTTGTTGTGGTCAATGAGGGCCAGTGTATGATGATCGTCGACCAGGGCGCGATCGTGGAATTTACAGCGGAGGCCGGCGCGTATACCTGGGACGCATCTTCTGAACCGACCATTTTTTACGGCGGTCTGGGCAATGGTCTGCGGGAAAGCTGGAACACCTTCAAGCGGCGCTTTACCTTTGGCGGCGATACCGGCAAGGATCAGAGAGTGTATTATTTTAATCTGAAGGAGATCGTAGGAAATAAGTACGGCACACCCAATCCTGTCCCCTTCCGTGTTGTAGACCAGAATATCGGCCTGGATATGGATATTTCTATCCGCTGCAACGGCGAATACTCCTATAAGATCACAGATCCCATGCTCTTTTATAAGAATGTCTGCGGAAATGTTGCCGGCAGCTACACAAGAGATCAAGTTGACAGCCAGCTGAAGTCCGAGTTTCTGACCGCTCTGCAGCCCGCCTTTGCAAAGATCTCTGATATGGGAATCCGCTACTCTTCCCTGCCCGGTCACACTGTCGAGATGGCTGAAGCTATGAACCAGGCACTTTCTCAGAAGTGGTCCGGTCTGCGGGGCATCAGCGTAGTTTCCGTTGGTGTGAACTCCGTTACAGCCTCTGCCGAGGATGAAGCAACCATCAAGGAGCTGCAGAAAACCGCTGTCTACCGCAATACCACTATGGCAGGCGCTGCCCTTGTGGGTGCCCAGGCAGATGCTATGCGGTCCGCCGCGAAAAATGAAAACGGCGCGATGATGGGCTTTATGGGCATGGGTATGGCCCAGCAGGCCGGCGGTGTGAATGCGGCTGCCATGTACCAGATGGGACAGCAGAGTACCTCCTCTGCCTCCCAGAATGGTTGGAAGTGTAAGTGCGGCACATTCAATACCGGTAAATTCTGCACAGAGTGCGGCAGCAGCAACGGCTGGGCATGTCCCCAGTGCGGCGCTGTAAATAAGGGCAAGTTCTGCGCCGAGTGTGGCGCAAAGAAGCCCGTAACTGAGCCGCTGTACCGCTGTGACAAGTGTGGCTGGGAACCGGAAGATCCCAAAAATCCCCCAAAGTTCTGCCCCGAGTGCGGCGACAGATTTGATGGCGCGGATATCCAATAAGGCAGCAGAAACCCCTGGCTGTGCAGTACGCAGCCAGGGGAAATTTTATGTGCGCCTGTCGGTCAGACTCTTTGCCAATTCCGTCATATACGCGGTATCCTCAAAGGCGCCTAGCGCTTCGATTGCTGCATTGGTATAGCGCTGAACCAGTTCTTCGCATTTTTCAAGACTGTAGATGCGAACGAAGGTATTCTTATTTTCATCGCTTCCAACGCCCTTACCCAATTCTTCTCTGGTTCCGATCTGGTCAAGCATGTCATCCCGGATCTGGAACGCAAGGCCCAGCGCACCGGCAAAACGGCTTGCTGCCGCGAGCTGCTCCTCGCTTGCGCCCCCGGCAATCGCACCCAGAACACAGGCACCATTGATCAGCGCGCCTGTCTTTCTGGATTGGATCGCAATCACTTCCTCTTCGGTGCAGTCCCGTTCCTCGCTCATGATATCAAGGACCTGTCCGCCCACCATGCCCAGTGAACCGGCGCACTCACTGAGAACACCGATGGCAAAGGACATATCCTCAGGATTTGCCAATTTGGCGGTAGACGCAACGCAGAAAGCATCAGTCAGCAGCGCGTCACCGGCAAGCACTGCCATTGCCTCGCCAAATACCTTGTGGTTGGTCAGTCTGCCACGGCGGTAATCGTCATTATCCATACAGGGCAGATCATCGTGGATGAGACTGTATGTATGGATCATTTCAATGGCGGCGGCAAAAGGCAGCGCCTGCTTCCAATCGCAGCCGCACATACGGCAGAATTCAAAGGCAAAGACCGGACGAAGCCGCTTGCCGCCTGCCAACAGGCTGTATTCAATGGCATCAAACAGCTTTTTCTGGGGCTCATCCTGAAATCTGGAGTACCAGCCTTGGAAAAAATCCTCTACACATTGGCGGTACTGAGCCGCCCTGTTTTCATGGCTCATCAGCAAAGTCCTCCTCCACGGGGTTGCCATTGGCATCAGTGGCGATTTTCTTTACCTGCAGCTCCGCTTCATCCAGCAGCTTTCCGCAGCTTCTGACAAGCTCTGTGCCCTCCTGGAACAGCTTTAAAGATTCCTCAAGGGCTACATCACCCCGCTCCATAGCGCGGACGATCTGCTCCAGACGCTGCATATTTTCTTCAAAGGTTCTGTTATTTTGATTCATTATACATTCTCCTTTATGTCAGAAACGGTTGCGGATATACAGCCATCATTCAGTGATACCTTGATCATATCCCCTACCACTGTTTGCCTTACAGAACGAAGCAGGCTGCCATCGGCCGTCTGAGTCATTGCATAGCCCCGGGACAATACCTTCAGAGGACTCATGGCATCCAGCTTTGCGGTCAGGCCCACGAAGCGCTGCCGTTTTCCATTCACAAACCGGTACTGGGCCGAACCCATTCGCTCAGCAGCTGCGGCAAGGTGATCCCGCCTTTGCTGCAGGTACACAACAGGGCTTTGCAGACAGCTGCTTGCCGCCAATACCTGCAGGTGCTGCCGTGAAGCCTTCAGCTGCCTTGCAAGGGCTGTTGCCATAGCTGCTGACATGGAATCCAGAGTTTGCCGCAGGGTCTC
Source organism: Faecousia sp. (assembly GCA_045611945.1). Classification (GTDB taxonomy): domain Bacteria; phylum Bacillota; class Clostridia; order Oscillospirales; family Oscillospiraceae; genus Faecousia. Next base: position 11,945 of record JAZKYA010000113.1, read on the forward strand.
CTGGTCCTGCACAGCCAGTTCTGCGGCATTAGACGGTGTGGCTGCCCGCAGATCCGCCACATAATCAGAGATCGTAACATCCGGCTCATGGCCCACAGCGGAGATCACCGGGATTCCCGACTCGTAGATCGCATAGGCAACCCGCTCGTCGTTGAATGCCCACAGGTCCTCGATGGAGCCGCCGCCACGGCCTACGATCAGCAGGTCTGCCAGGGCGTGTCTATTGGCATATCGGATCGCTGCCGTGATTTCCGGTGGTGCTTCCACGCCCTGTACACGCACAGGCAGCAGCCGTACTCTGGTCAGCGGATACCGTTTCCTCAGAATGCGAAGCATATCATGGATAGCAGCGCCGGCAGAACTGGTAATAATACCGATCGTACCGGGGTATCTGGGAAGCGGCTTCTTATGGGACTGCTCAAAAAGACCCATTGCGCCCAGCTTGGCCTTTAGCTGTTCAAAGGCCGCGTGAAGATCACCAACGCCATCTACAGCCATAGCGGTGCAGTAAAGCTGATACGCGCCATCTCTGGGATATACGCTGATCTTACCTATGGCGATCACTTTCATGCCGTTCTCAGGACGGAAACGCAGCCGCATGGCGTTTCCCTTGAACATTACGCATTTCAGCGCTGCGCCATCGTCCTTCAGCGTAAAATAGTGGTGGCCGGAGGGATACATCTTATAGTTGCTGATCTCACCGCTCACCGCCACATTTCCAAGCAGCGGGTCTTTGTCCATAGCGGAGCGGATATATTCATTTATCTGTGTGATTGAAAGGACATTTTGTGCCATATCATCTCTCCTGGGACCGATATGCCAGGACCGCAACGCCCATGGCGTTATCTGTTGAAAACTGGGGCTGTGAAAATACAGGCGACAAGGGCTTGAGGTGTTCCCGGAGCATGGCGTTGGATGCCACACCGCCCGAAAAAACGACTTCCAGGCAAGGATATTGTTTGACTGCGTTCACTGTTGCCTGGTATACGGCTTTCGAAACACACCGAAGGCAGTATGCCGCCGTTTCCGCTTTACTGCCTGTGCGGCCGTAAAACTGCTGAACCTTATTCTGCACACCGGAAAGGGAAAACTCTGTTCCGTTGCATTTAACCTGAAAGGTATCATTCATGGATGCTTCCCTGCTGAGAGCATCCAAATGCTTACCGGAAGGAAACGGTAACCCCAGAAGCTGCCCGGTACGGTCGATCAGTTGTCCGGCGGAAATATCCGTCGTACCGCCGATCTTTGTACACTTGACATTTCTTCCTACAGGCTCGATCAAAAGAAGTTCCGTTGTGCCGCCGGAAAGATGCCATGCCAGATGGGGGATATCCATCAGATCCATTCGCCCGGCGCTCCAAAGGGATGCTGCCACATGGCCCTGCTGGTGGGATACCTCTACCAATGGCACATGAAGCTGATCACTCAAAAGCTTTGCGTGGGAGTAGCCGACCATGAAGCAAGGCATATAGCTTCCTTCTACCGCTCTGGGCTGTGTGCTCACGCCCACAGCCTCGATTGCTGCAGCGTCAATATCGGAAAACAGCCTGCCAGAAAGCTCCGGCAGGCCCTTTATATGCGCGAATACAGCATCGCTTTGGCGCAGGCCAAGCTCACCCTGTTTCACAGGAAGCAGCTTAGAGCAATTTACACCGCCATTCCCATCAAACCAGGCAATGGAGGTTGTGTAATTACTGGTATCAAAGCCGATGACTGCCATAAATTACTCCTCATTTGCTGCGGCTTCTGCCTGCAGGCTTCTGGAAAACGCCCCCAGAATACCGTTTACAAAGGAACCGGTATCGTCCCCATCGTATTTCTTTGCCATGCGAACCGCTTCAGAAATGGCAACGCCGGTGGGCACATCCTCCACATACAGGATCTCATAGATAGCGAGCTGCATGATGGATCTGGCCAGGCGTGAAATTCTGCTCACATCCCAGCCGATAGAATACTTCTGGATATGTTTGTTCAGGTCGTCCGTACGGTTGGCAACGCCGGAAACGACAGAGTCGATATAGGCAAGCTGGGCCTTGCTGGGCCGCTCTGCGTAGACTTCATTTTCAGCAGAAAGCTTTGCGTAGTAATCCTTTGCCAGCCGCAATTCCACAACTTCTTCCGGGGTATCCCCTGTGAAATCTCTGCCATAGATCAAATGTACAGCCAGTTCTCTGGCATTTGCTCGTGTCATACCGCCCTGCCTTACTGCTGCGCGATACCGCAGACATTCACATTTACGGAAGCCACCTTCACACCGGTCATGGACTCTAATGCGGCGGTAACTGCTTCCTGAACAGCCTTTGCTACAGAAACAACGCTCTGACCGTAGGCTACAACGATATTGCAGTCAATATACAGTTCATCATTTTCGCCGATGGTGATTCGCAGGCCCTTGCCCCAATTCTTCTTACCGATCATCTCAGCAATATCAGCGCCGGGCTTTGTACTCAGACCGGAGACACCTTCTACTTCATTGACTGTATGATTCACGATGGTAGCGATTACATCCTCAGAAATCATCACAGTACCGTTTTCCTGTGGCTGTGTGATATAGCTCTTGTTCTCTGCCATGAAAATACCTCCAATTCGGTCCGGATTATACATCCAGACATGCTTTTGTTTATTGTATCACATTTTCCTAAAAATACAACTATTTTTCTAACCAAAAAGGAAACCCCAAAGGTTTCGAACCCTTGGGGCGGTGATCACTGCACCTCGACCACATAAATATCTTCCATTTCAAAATCGGACTGTGTCAGCACAATATCCGCGATCACCGCAACATCCTCCTGCTGCAAGCCACCCTCCGGTGTTGCTACCGCAATAGAAATGCTGCCATCACTGATGTAAGCGACACATTCGGCATATCCCTTGGCAATGACAAGGCTTTCAATTTGGGCCTCACACAGGGCAACCTGTACCAGTTCTTCCAGCTGCGCGTTGCTCTGGGAATCGTCGTCCTCACCGTTATAGGCCATCGCCTCCTGCAGTAAGGATACCGCACTGTCACGAGCCTGCTGCCGGGACAGCCGAACGGCTGCAAAGTAGTCAGACACTGTGGTCGTGTCCTGTACATCCGTTTCTCCGCTCATTACCAGTGTGTCAGACGACAAAATTTTGGACGCATCCAGTGTGTCCTCCAGATTCGCGGCCGCCTGATCCTCCGTATAGAGCCAGTTCAAATAGATGCCCGCGCAAACTGTTACCAGAACTGCGGCTGCCATAACATTCTTTTTCCACTTTTTCAAAGTTACTCCCCCTGTCACTTCATTTTCAATACTGAAATTTTATCTGCCCCAAGGCCGGTTGCTTTTGATACCGCTTCCACTATCGCATAGCGAACGGAAGGATTATCCGCTCCCTGGCAAACAATGATCGCGCCGGCATAGACCGGTGGGTTTACCTGGCGGATCAAGCCTGTTTCATTTCTATCCGAATCGGTAACTGTAACCGTGTCTGTTTTGGTAGATGCGCTATCTTCATTATTTGTATGATTCCCGTCTGTCTGGTACAATGTTTCTTCTCCACTGGAAATACTTAACATCACCTGCACTTTTCCCGCACCCTGGACATAGCTGAGGATCTGTGATAGCTGGTCTTCTACCGATAGTATATTGGTGTCTGGCTCTATTATCACATCTTTTTGCTCCTGCTTAACCTTTGCGGAAGGAAGCGTCATCAGCAATAGACCTGCGCAAAGTATCAGGATAACATATTTATATTTTTGGATTACACTCGAGATTTTGCTTTTGACAGTCATCCAATCCAATTTTGTGCCTCCAATGGGATTCCAAGGTTCTCAGATATATACCTTGATAGCTGAGATTTTGCAGACGGTGAAACCGGGCCGCTGATATTCACCGAGCATGGTATCAGATCCTTCACAATTACATCAACATCCAGCCCAGCACCAAAGTCATCTGCCTTATCCAAAATGTATGCCCGGGTGCGCTCAATTATGATTTTTTCAATTTCTTCATCAGCAGCGCTCTTTCCTGCTGTAGAAGCATAATCTGCATCGTAAGATATTTCGTCCAGATATAGCTGAAAGCTGCTGAGCGGTAACTGAATGATCGGCGTAAGGATCGTTACGGTCATGAACAAACCGGCAAGCAGTTTGATAATTGACGAAATACTTCCGCTGTTTTTCGTCAGAACCGCAGCAAGCCCGGTTATGATAGCCGCCGCGGTTATGGATATGAGGTAGTCCCGAATGGTGTCCACTATCCAACTCCTTTCATAAAGCACACAATACTGATCAGAAGGAGCAGGCAGACTGTCCCTGTCATTGCCAGCAGTAAACCCAGGGCGGTTGCAAAATCTCCAATGAGCTTGCAGCTGCGCTCCGATGAAAAAATTTCACTGATGGCGCATGTTGCTTTCAGAAGCATGTACTGTGCACCGATTTTGATAAACGGACCGATCCAGACCGCCATTACTGCCAGCATCCCGTAAATGCCTACAGAATTTTTAACAACTCCGGCGCTGACAAGAACGGTTTCTGACGCATCTGACAGTATTCCGCCGACCACCGGTACGACGCCGGAAATTGTCAGCTTAGCAGCCTTTACCGCAGCTGCATCGGCGCTGCCGCTGATGACACCTGTGATTCCCATATAGCCGGTGAACACATAGAGAATAATTTTGAGTCCCCAGGTAACCAGCCATTTAAAAAAGCCTTTCACCCGTTCTATCGATTTTTCTCCGATGGCACCCGATGCCACCGATGCACATAGAAATACATAGATCATTGGTACGATCAACGAGGAGATCAGGCTGCATAAGACTGTGTTAAATGCTACGGCGCCGGTATAGAGTGCGGCAGATTTCGTAACTCCACCATTTGCGGCTAATGCGGCTGTCAGCACGGGAAACAGGAGCTTTCCGTATTCACTGAGTTCTGTAACCGTTTGCGCCCCAAGGTTGATTAGTGTGTTGGATGGACTCAGGAGCAAATAACCGATCAGCATGGTAGCCACCAGTTCGACGATCCGCCCGGGACTGCCGGGAAATACCTTTACCACAGAACATAAGATGACGGACGCGAGCAGTGACAGGCAGATGCCCGCACCATCAGAAACCGCAGGTCCGATGTCTGAAAGGCTGTCCTTTACGATCATCCAAAGTCCTTCAGCAAATGATTGTGGCTCCTTAGGCATATAGTCTTTTCCGGAGTCCGGAACCTCCGGCGCTTCCATTTCAACCGCATTGACCGGCACTGCAAATAGCAGCACAAGGCACACAATTACAAATATACGCTTCATGCTTCTCCAAGAATTTGATGGATGAGATCGACCAGTCCCGACAAAAGGGGCAGCGCGGTCCAGAGTATCGCGCCGACGGCCATGATGTGGATCGTTTTTCCAAGAGCGGCATTTCCCGCGTCGGCGCAGATCAATGCTGCTATCTCCGCAATCAGACCAATTCCGACAGCTTTCAACAGCACGCTAAGAAATGTACTGTTTAAATTACCGATCACCTTTAACTCTGAAATAAATGAAATAACAGCATCCAGGTAAAAGCCAGCAAAGGCCATAATCACACAACAGGCAGCCAGTGAAACCAGAACCGCGATATCCTTGTTCTGTTTTTGCAGAAACAGATACAGGACGACCGTAATCATAGCGATCCCAACAGTTTTAAAAATCGTATCCATTAAAAATCAAAAAGGGTTTTAACAAGCTGAAACAGATCCGCAATTTCCTGAGCGACCAGCATGAGAACAACTACGAGTCCTGCCAATGTGGTCATAGTGGCCTGCTCTTCCCTGCCGGACCTGGACAGTACCTGATTCAGTATTGACACCACAATGCCGATTGCGGCGATCTTAAAAATCAAATCAATATCCATACCTACAACAACAAAATTGCTAAAGCCGCGCCTGCGCACAGCCCTAATGTCTGATAGTTTCGTACCCGTATATCCTTGTCTTTTTCCAGTGATTCAAGGTTTTGCGCACATTTCCTGCGTACTGCGTCAATGCCGCTTAACTGGCCCTCCAGGTCAAATTTTCCACAGGAACTGCCAAACTCCAGTAAATAGGGTCTTACGGGCTGGGACAGGTCGGCATATTGGTGGATTGCCGCTTCCATGCATCTGACGGTATCCGGGGAGATCTGGCTCTCCAACTCCTGTGCGAAGCATAGGAATATTCGCTTCAATACCCTGCTATGCTCTGCGGATGCCCGGCAAAGCTGTGGCAGAGGAGTCAATCGAAAATGCAGCTCCCATTCCATGTAATTCAATATATCGATCAGGTCCCTGAGCGCCTTCATTTCAAAACGAAGATCGGACGCAAATTTAAAACCCAGCAGACCGCATGCGACCACCACAAAGCAAACACCAATGAGCCGTACATTCATAATGATATCCTTTCTGCCTTCCAGGTCTTGTCCGGCCGCAGGATCAGCAGCGTGTCAAAAAGATGATTGGTAATAAGTGGCCTGTAAATAGGCCTGGAATATAGGTCACTCTTACTTGCCGCATGGGCGGTTGCCAATAAAGTTACGCCGCTCCAGCCTGCGTTCAGCAGCGCCCGGCAATCGGTTTCCTCAGTAATTTCATCCACGGCGATACAGCTTGGCCCCATGGTTCTCAAAAGCATGTCGATCCCCTGCTGCTTGGAACAGCCTGTCAGGATATCTGTATGTTTACCGGATGGATAACAGCTTGTCCCGTTTATGGTTGGAAAGATCTCCCCACGCTCGTCCATCACCGCTACGCTTCCGGCTCCTTTTTCAGAACGCTGCCGGATCAGATCACGCAGTAGGGTTGTCTTTCCGCTGCAGGGAGGGCCGATAATGAGTATAGAACCGCTGTATTTAACTGTATCACGGGCGATCCCCGGAAAATCTCTGGCGACACGAATGCATAAGGAAGTAGGTGTCCGTATCCCGGTTACCACACCGTTGTAGACCACAGCGTCACCGCAGATCCCAATACGGTGGCCGCCGGTGGCGGTAATATAACCCTTGCTGATCGTGGCTGCTGCCCATGGCGAATACTGTGACGCGGCGTTAATTACATAACTAATGTCCTCCCCTGCTACTGCTCTCTCCAGTGTGACAGAAGTATGATTCATGATGAGAACCGGTGCTTGTCCAGCCCGGAGACGCAATTCCTGCAAGTGATCCTCACCATGCGCATCCACCTCTTTTCTCAGCCAAGCCGGCAGCAGTTTCAGATACTCTTGCCAAGCGCACCTCATTTGCATCACTCCTTGCCTAATCCTATGCTCGTCATTCCGGGATATGCAAAAAAGCAGACGCCCAAAGGCGTCTGCTTGAACTGTATGAGATTATAAGGTTTTCCTTACGGCATTGACGATGGTCTGGCCTGCGGGACTGAAAACCACATTGATGATCAGTTCAGGCACAAAATTGATCAGAACAATGCCGGTGAGCATGTACGCGAGAATATCTCCGCCACCGGCCCAGGCACTGAGTACATCCTTAAAGAACAATGCCATGCACCCGAGAAAAACACCGGTGTTCACAACTGGACATACGATTGCTGCCACGAGCATACCAATCAGCTCGTTCCATCTGCCCACAAGCTTGTAGACAAGTCCGGAAGCCGAACCGGCAAGAATGCCCTTTACCATAACGACCACGACACACAGCAGCGGATTGGCCTGGAATACCATAGCGCCGCCCTTATCAAAGCCGGTCACGCAGTTGATTGCTACAATGACACCAAATGTTCCACCAAGAAGCGCGCCTGTACCCGGGCCATAGATCGCGCTGCCAACCACAATGGGTAGCAAAACCAGGGAAAAGGAAAAACCTCCGATGGTTGGAAGTGCAGCACTGACAAATTGAAGGACAATGACCATTGTCATCAAAAGCGCAGTTGCTACCATCCGCTTAATTTTTTTGCTTCTCAAAATGATTCCTCCTTGTTGTTGCTCCGGCTTCCCGGATGCAATACAAATGCTGCCGTTACCGGCTGGTTCTCAAACGGTATAATACCGGTTCAGACTCAGAATACTTCCTCTATGGGTTCGTCGGTCTCCTCAGTCAGATCATCAAAATCCATCTGCACATCACTGCCGGAACGCATAGCCTGCCACTGCTCCTTGGTTATCAGGATGGCTCTCGGCTTACTGCCCTGGAAGGGGCCTACGATTCCCTTTTCTTCCATTTCGTCAACGATACGGGCTGCCCGGGCATAGCCCAGCTTCAGCCGCCGCTGCAGCATAGAAACAGAAGCCTGTCCGGTTTCCAGGATCACATCCACAGCAGCCGGAAGCATTTCGTCACCATCCAACTCATCAGCGGTGGGTTCGGGTTCAGTCGCAGCAGGCTTGCTACCGGTCTGCGCTGCCTTCTTCTCGATCTCCTCCATGACCTGCTGGTCGTAAGTTGTTGTATAGTGATTTTTAACATAGGAGGCAACCGCTTCCACTTCAGGATCACTGACGAAGCAGCCCTGTACACGCTTGGGCTTTCCGTTGCCAATAGGGGCGTACAGCATATCGCCTTTACCAACCAGCTTTTCAGCGCCCTGGGTATCCAGAATGATTCTTGACTCCATTGCGGATGCTACAGCAAAAGCAATTCTCGACGGGATGTTTGCCTTCATCAGGCCGGTGATCACATCGGCAGAAGGTCTCTGGGTCGCAATGACCAGGTGAATACCGGAAGCACGGCCCATCTGTGCAATGCGGCAGATCGACTCCTCCACTTCCTTTGCTGCCACAAGCATCAGGTCCGCAAGCTCATCGATAATGACAACAACCTGCGGAAGCTTCACGCCACCCTCTTCATGTTCGGCGATGCTGTTATAGGACTCCAGATCCCGTACACCGGCATCCGACATGGCCTTGTACCGGCGCATCATTTCGGAAACAGCCCACTGTAGAGAACCTGCGGCCTTCTTAGGATCGGTAACCACAGGGATCAGCAGATGGGGAATGCCGTTGTAGATGCCCAGCTCGACCATCTTGGGGTCGACCATGATCAGTTTCACATCATCGGGACTTGCCTTATACAGCAAGGAAATGATGATAGAGTTCATACAAACGGACTTACCGGAACCTGTAGTACCGGCGATCAGCATATGGGGCAGCTTTGCGATATTGCCGACGATGCAATTACCGCCAATGTCCTTGCCGACAGCGAAAGAGGACTTTGATTTTGCCTTCGCGAATTCAGAGGAGTCAATGACTTCACGCAGGGAAACAGTTGTAACAGCCCTGTTGGGTACTTCAATACCTACAACAGAGATCTTTCCGGGGACAGCCGCGATACGGACACCGGATGCGCCCAGGCTAAGGGCAATATCATCCGCAGCGGTTGTCAGCTTACTCAGCCGGACACCCTTTTCCAGTTCCACTTCATAACGGGTGACACTGGGGCCACGGGTAACATTGATAATATGGGCTTCGATCTTAAAGCTTGCCAATGTTTCGTTCAGCCGCCGGGAGTTTTCACGCATTTCGGCAGTTCCGTCCACGCCGCCTGTTCCAAAGTTCTTCAGAAGATCAATAGGCGGATAACAATACTCGGGCTTTTGGACAGTTTCGGATGCGGCGATCTCCTGCGCCACCTGGGCGGCAGATTCATCCGCTTCCTTAGCGGTTACCTTTCTGGGCTTGACCACCTGTGCCGGCGTAATGGGTTGATTTTCAATCTCAAGGTCGGGCATTCGATCGGGAATATTATCCGTGGATGCCTCTTTGCTTTCCTTCGAAAGCTTTTGGGGTTTTGCGGGTTTCTGCTTAGGCGGATCCACAAACGCAGGAACCAGGATATCGTCATCATTATCAGAAGTTGGGAATGTGGACGCGGCTGACACAGGCACGTCGATATCCACATCGATCTGACGCATCATGTCGGTCACTTTGTCCGTTTTCTTTACTTTCGAATCGGTAACCGTGGGATGAACATCCGATTCATCCATGTACTGTTGCTCCCTGATTCTGCGCTGCTGCACATGTTCGATGTGTTTAGTGGCAATATGGTTCACAACGATGGCGGCAGGCTCGGGCTGTTCATCCAACTCCTGATCTTCCCATTCTGCCCGTGGACGGTTCTGGACTGCGCGGATGATACTCGGTATGGTGATCTGCATTGCGCCAAGCAAAGAGATGATCGCGCCGACTATGTAGCAGATGTAGGTAAGGGCAGTACCGCAAAGCAGGCGGATCAGCATGGTAATACCGCCGCAGATAACGCCGCCGGTGGTGCCGTTGTCACCGCCAATGTACAGCTCTTTGATCAGGGAAATGTCCGCAGATAATCCCTGGGGATTCAGCGCCAGGTGGGAAATGCCACCACAAAGCAATATAAACAGACCTACGCATATGCTGCGCATAACAACCGGCCGCTTTCCGCTGAAAGCATGGATGATGAACAGGTACAGCATTCCGGGAATCGCAACGATAAAGCCAACATAGCCAAACAAGCCAAGTACAATATTCTCAAGCAAGGTGGTCAGTGCGCCCTCCGGATTGAGAAATATGACAAGCAGCAGGACAAAGGAAGCCAGGAATGCTGCGGATGTGATAAAGCGGACCGGCACTTGCCGTTCCTTTTTGACGGGGGCCTTTGCCTGTGATTTATCCTTTTTTGCGGAGGTCTGCTTGGAAGCAGCCGGCTTAGATGTTTTCTTTGCAGAAGCCGCCTTCTCCGCTTGGGTCTTATGCTTTTTTTCTGCCATGGTTACCTCCAATCAATACAGGTACAGTATAAACGCGAACAGCGCAGTGCCCCAGGAATAATAGGAAAAACCGGATATTCCGGAATGGGCAGTCAGAGATTTCATCAATGTAATTGCCAGACTGGCACCAAAATAGGAGCATGCGCCGCTGAGGAAACATTTAAGTACAAATAGAAATTCAATACTGCCGGAGTCAACGGTAAAGATCGAGTATACATCAAATCCCATGAGAAAGAGCAATACGGGAACACTTAGAATCAGGCACCACTTGTAGGCATGCTGGGGATCAGCTCCCCGTGCAACCGAAAGGCTGCATCCGGTACCGATACGGGATACGCCCGGGAATACGGATAGCGCGGAACTGAAACCAAACAGCAAGGCATCCAGTCCGGTCATGCTTCTGGAATCCTTATTCCCCCGGGGAAGGTACATGGGGATGAACAGGATAAGTCCGTTTAAGAGTATGAATAATGCGACAATCGGTGTTGAGCTTCTCCACTGCATCGTTTTTGTGTAAAAGAGAAAACCGATTATTACCGGCAAACAGGCTGTTCTGACAAATGCGATATCAAATACCGACTGCAGATTCAATTCTCTTTTTCTGCGCCGTCTCCTGGATTTGCTGAATTGATACTCTCTGTACATTCTTTTGATGCACCCACCTGAGGTCACCAGCAAGGCGGCAAACATACCCAGATGCGCAAAGAAATCCAAAATGCCGCTGGACTCCCTGCAGCCAAACAGGTTCAATAAGATTACCTGGTGTGCCTGGGCAGAGACAGGCAGAAATTCAGTTAGACCGGATATGATTCCGTAGAACAGTGCTTCGATCCAGTTTATCTCCACGCCTATCCCTCCCATTTTGATATTTTTTATCATAACACACTTTTACAATAATTGCTACCCTCAAATGCAAAAGGATATCTTAATTTTTACTTTTCTTTTTATCGATCATCTTGTGCAGCGCGCTTAGCGCGTCACTCAATCCACCCAGCTTATCAATCAGACCGGAGGCGACAGCTTCCTTTCCGTACAGAATCGTACCCACATCCGTGGCCATCTCCCCTGTCGCCATCATATATCCTTCAAACTTTTCCTTTGTGATCCCAGAGTTTGCGGTTACAAAATCCGCGATCTGCTCCTGAATCCGCTGGAAATACCGGAAGGTCTGGGGCGCGCCAACCACGAGACCGGTCATTCTGACAGGATGGACAGTCATGCTCGCTGTGGGCGTAATAAAGGATTTCTTCGTGCATACAGCCAGCGGAATGCCAATGGAGTGACCGCCGCCCAATACCAGAGAAACCGTCGGTTTCTTCATACCCGCGATCATCTCCGCAATCGCCAGGCCGGCTTCAATGTCACCGCCCACCGTATTGAGCAGTAAAAGAAGTCCGTCAATATCGTCACTTTCCTCGATACCTGCCAGCAACGGAAGTACATGCTCATACTTTGTTGTTTTTGCTGTTTCCGGAAGTACCTGGTGACCCTCCACCTGTCCAATGATCGTCAAAGTATAAATGCTGCCGTTTTTCGTTTTGGATATATCCGCGCCAAGCTCTACAAGCTGTTCACGCTCTTCTTTCTTCATTTCCGGATTATTCTGATCGCTCATACCGCGCCTCCATCATTTTTTTGATAGTTTGTCCTAAAAAACTAATATGATTCTCTTGAAAGAACTGCGGTTATGCCGTATAATAAATTCGGTGATTAATTTGGCAGGAAAAACAAACGCGGTCCGTCTGGTACAGCAGGCAGGTCTTGCATGCAGGGAAGCGTTCTACGCTTATGACGAAAACGACCTGAATGGAAATCACGCGGCGAAGGCGATCGGATTTCCGCCCGAACAGGTTTTTAAAACACTGGTAGCCAGGGGCGCAAAATCGGGGATCCATGTATTTTGCATCCCTGTATGCTTTGAATTGGATCTAAAGAAGGCAGCCAGGGCCATTGGCGACAAAAATGTAGAAATGGTTTCTGTGAAGGAATTGCTGGGCTTGACCGGATATATCCGTGGCGGCTGCAGTCCAGTGGGGATGAAGAAGCTGTATCCCACCCACTTTGACGAGACCGCGCTGCTTTTTGATGAAATCGCAGTATCCGCAGGGGCCAGAGGTCACCAGATGATCGTTGCGCCGGATGGACTCGTTTCATTGGTCAACGGTGATTATTTTGATTTAATACTATGAAAGAAAGGAAATATGAAATGCAGTTTGAGTATAAAACAAAAGGAACCTGTTCCCAGCACATTCTCTTTGAGGTTGAGGAAGGCAAGCTGAAGAATGTACAGTTCATTGGCGGCTGTAACGGCAATCTGAAGGGTATCGGCTCCTTGGTGGACGGTATGGAAATCGATGATGTGATCGCCCGTCTGGAAGGAACTACCTGCGGCATGAAGGCGACTTCCTGCCCAGATCAGCTAGCCCAGGCCCTGAAGCAGGCCAAAGAAAAAATGCAGGCTTGACCGTACTACATAGTAAACCCGCAGTTCACACGGAACTGCGGGTTTTTGCTATTCATTGACTGCTGAGAGCACACAACGGACAAGATCCTCCTTGCCTGTCCCCTTTTCCGCGGAAAATGGAATCATGGTACATGCATCCGGTAACTCCAAATCCAGACGGATCGTGCGCAAATTGGGCTCGATCTCGCTTTTCTTCAGTTTGTCCAGTTTGTTTGCCACCACTACAAAGGGGCATCCGCTGTCGATAAACCAGCGGGCCATGGTCACATCGTTAGCCGTAGGGGCATGACGGGCATCCACGATCAGAATACCCAGGTCGATCCGGCCGGAAGCGAAGTAATCCTCCATCAGTTTTGCCCACCGGTCCTTCTCCGCCTGGGATACCTTTGCGTAACCATATCCCGGTAGGTCAACAAAGTAACACTTCTTGTCAATGGTGAAATAGTTGACATGAACGGTCTTGCCAGGTTTATCCCCTACTCTGGCAAAATTCTTCCGGTTCAGCAGACGGTTGATTACAGATGACTTGCCTACATTCGATTTGCCGGCAAAGACGATTTCTGGCAGTCTGTTCTTGGGAAAGTCCTTCGGTGCTGCGGCGGATATCAAAAATTCTACATGATTGAAATTCATTTTGCTACCTCACTGCCGGATTCCTGGCTTTCTGTTTTTCTGCTTTAATTCCCCGGGAATTTCCGCCAGAATGGTCGGTACGATCTCAGCCTTTCGGTTAAGCGCCGCATCCAGAACAGCATCGATCGTCTGTACAGAGATGAAATTCAGTGCCTTTCTGACTGTGGGATCGATCTCAGCCAAATCCCGTTCGTTGTCCTTTGGAATGATTACCGTAGTGATTCCGTGACGCAATGCTGCCATGGTTTTTTCCTTTAAACCACCGATGGGAAGTACTCTTCCCCGAAGGGAAATCTCACCTGTCATGGCTACATCCCGTCTGACAGAAACGCCTGTCAGTGCGGAAATCATAGCTGTACAAACCGTGATACCGGCAGAAGGACCATCCTTCGGTACTGCGCCCTCGGGGAAATGCACATGGATATCCTTTGTTTTATAGAAATCGGCGGGGACACCAAGGGTTTCTGCGTTGGCGCGAATATAGCTGAGGGCTGCATGGGCAGATTCCTTCATCACATCCCCCAGATTTCCGGTCAGCTCCAGCTTACCGCTGCCGTCCATCACATTGACTTCTACCTCCAGCACTTCGCCGCCGACGCTGGTCCAGGCCAGACCAGTGACAAGACCAACCTGATCGCTGGCGGGCAGACGGTCCGGCAGAAATTTGCGAACCCCAAGGAAGTCCTCAATATTTGCGCCTGTGACTACAATTCTTTTGACGCATTCCTGCTCCAGGATCCGCACAGCGGCTTTACGGCAGATCTGCGCGAACATACGCTCCAGGTTGCGAACACCGGATTCCCTGGTGTAGCATTGAATCGCTTCCCGGATCGCGTCATCCGTCACACGCAGTTGGGCTTTTTTGATGCCATGCTTCTCCATCTGCTTTGGGATCAGGTGATTCTTGGCAATCATGACCTTTTCTTCATCGGTATAGGAACCCAGCTCGATCAGCTCCATACGGTCAAGCAGAGGTCTGGGTATGGTATCGACGGTGTTGGCAGTGGTAATGAACATGACGCCGCTCAAATCTACAGGTATTTCCATAAAATGATCCCGGTAGGTCTTGTTCTGCTCAGCGTCCAGAACCTCCAGCAGTGCGGCGCTGGGATCACCCCGGTAGTCAGAACCCATCTTATCCACTTCATCTAAAAGCAGTAATGGGTTTCTGCTCCCTGCCTGTGTCATGGCTGTGATGATTCTGCCGGGCATAGCGCCGACATAGGTCTTTCTGTGACCACGAATGTCTGCTTCGTCCCGGACACCGCCCAAGGAAATTCTGGCCATCTTTCGATTCAGACACTTGGCAATGGAATAGGCAATGGAGGTTTTACCCACACCGGGAGGGCCGACAAGGCAGATGATCTGCGGCGGCATATCCGGTGCCATCTTCCTTACGGCAAGGGTCTCCAGAATACGGGCCTTGACCTTTTCGAGACCAAAGTGATCCTTTTCAAGTATTTTTCTGGCAGCGTCAATATCTATACGCTCTTTTGTGGCGGCGTTCCAGGGAAACTCCAGAACCGTATCCAGGTAATTACGCAGCACCGAGGCCTCAGAAGAACCAAATGGCTGCTTTCTGAGCCTTTCCAGGTCCTTCAACAGCTTTGCTTCCCATGTTTCCTCGAGATTCAATAGCAGAATTTTCTTCTCAAATTCAGAATATTCAGAATGCTCGTCGCCTTCTCCCAATTCTTCCCGGATGGCTTTCATCTGTTCTCTCAGATAGTAATCCCGCTGTTCCTGGTCAATATGTGCCTTGGTCTTTTCCTGAATATCAGACTCGATCTGCAGCATCTGTATCTCACTGCGGAGCATCTGCAAGGCATGTTCCAGACGGCGGACAGGGTTCAACTGGCACAAAAGCCTTGCCTTTTCCGGGTATTCAATGCCGGAATTCTGGGCAATGCTGTCCGCAATGAATCCGCAGTCATCTGAGTCCAGCATACGCATCTGAACGGACTGGGCTGGTCTTTCTACAAATTCAAGATAGTTTGCGTACAGTGCGTTTGCCTCACGCCGCATGGCGCGGTTTCGCAGGCTGTCGTTGATCTCCACATCCGGCACCTTTTCCACAGTGCCTCGCAAAAAGGGTTCTGTCTGTGTCAGCTCCAGAATTCTCGCGCGGTACAGGCCGGATACCAGAACACGGATATTCTCACCCTGTGAACGCAGAATCTGCTTCACTTTTGCCACACAGCCGATAGGATAAAGGCCGGACAGACCGGGGTCATCGTCGTTGATCCGCTTTTGAGGCACCAGCAGCAGTGTCTGATCGTGCTTCATTGCATTCTCAAGTGCCAATGCGGACTTTACCCGTCCAATATCAAAGTGTACGGTCTGATCCGGAAACACCGTAATACCCCGCAATGCCAGGATCGGCATTTTGTTATTGATAATTATTTCGCTCATAGGTTCTCCCTCCCGGGTGACTGACAAAGAAGAGGGTAGTCTCCTACCCCCTTCCCTACCAAATTGCTATTTCGCACCGAACTTTGCCCGGGGATGCCTTGCGTCCTTAATGATCACAGGCTCGCCGCCGGAAACACACTCCGGTGTAATGATGACCTTTTTGATGGAAAGGTCAGAAGGAATCGCATACATAATGCGGGTCATGGTCTGCTCCATGACTGCCCGCAATCCTCGGGCGCCGATCTGCCGGTCAATGGCTTTCTGGGCAATCGCCTCCAAAGCCTCGCTCTGGATCTCCAATTCCACATTATCCATTCTGAGCAACGCCTGGTACTGACGGCTCAGAGCATTCTTGGGTTCAATCAGAATGCGGATCAGATCCTCTTTCTTCAGATCGCTCAGACTGGTAATAACGGGTAGCCTGCCTACAAGCTCCGGAATGATACCAAACTTCAACAGGTCATCCGGTTCAACCTGGGCAAGGAGCTTGCCGATGTCACGCTTTCTGCGGCTCTCCACGGGCGCGTCAAAGCCGATGGCAGAACGGTCTGTGCGGGATTCGATAATCTTATCCAGACCATCGAAAGCGCCGCCGCAGATAAACAAAATATTGGTTGTGTCGATCTGAATCGTTTCCTGCTGGGGATGCTTTCTGCCTCCCTGGGGAGGCACACCGGCAACAGTGCCTTCCAGCAGTTTCAGCAATGCCTGCTGGACACCCTCACCGGAAACATCTCTTGTAATGGATGTATTCTCGCTTTTTCGGGCAATCTTATCCATTTCATCAATGTAGATGATACCATGTTCCGCCAGATCCACATCAAAATCGGCAGCCTGAAGAAGCCGCAGGAGGATGTTTTCAACATCATCACCCACATAACCAGCTTCTGTCAGTGTTGTGGCATCGGCAATCGCAAAGGGAACATTCAAAATTTTGGCCAGAGTCTGGGCAAAGAGGGTTTTGCCGCAGCCGGTAGGTCCAATGAGCAAAATATTGCTCTTTTGTAGTTCCACATCCGATTCCTGAGAAAAGTAGATACGCTTATAGTGATTGTATACAGCAACGGCCAATGTGATCTTGGCTTCTTCCTGGCCGATGATGTAGCTGTCCATATAAGTCTTGATCTCTGCGGGCGTTGGCAGATGCTCCGGCTTGCGCAGGTTGCCGTTTTCATCAAACTGCATATCGTCCCGCAGCAGGTCGCTGCAGGCCTGCACACAGTCACTGCAAATATACACACCCGGGCCAGCGATCAGCCTTGCCTGGTTCTCCCGCTTTCCGCAGAAACTGCAGCAGATCGGCTGTTCATCTTTCTTTGGCATGAACGGTTACCGCCTTTCCGATCAATGGCGGTCCAGCACGCGGTCGATCAGACCAAACGCCTTAGCCTCATCAGAAGTCATAAAGTTGTCGCGCTCACAGGCCGCGGTCACTTCTTCCACGCTCCTGCCGGTATTCCCGGCCAGAATGCGGTTCATCCGGGCTTTGATTGTCTCCAAACGCTTCATGTGGATAGCCATATCTGTAATCTGACCCTGTGTGCCGGCGGATGGCTGGTGGATCATGATTTCAGAATTGGGCAGAGCCATACGCTTACCTTTGGTGCCGGCGGACAGCAGGAAAGCACCCATGGATGCTGCCATACCGACACAAATGGTGGCAACATCGCACTTGATGTACTGCATGGTATCATAGATCGCCATACCGGCAGTTACACTGCCGCCGGGACTGTTGATATAGAACTGAATATCCTTGTCAGGGTCCTGGGCTTCCAGGTACAGAAGCTGCGCGACGATCAGGCTTGCGGTGGTGTCATTTACTTCTTCAGACAAGAAAATGATTCTGTCATTGAGCAGGCGGGAGAAAATATCATAGCTGCGCTCGCCGCGGCTGGTCTGCTCTACAACATACGGTACTAAACTCATGGTCAGATCTCCTTTCTGGGTTTAAAACATTCTAACCACTTTAATGGAAGGTTATTCCTTATAATTAAGCTTCTTCCTTCTTAGGGGCAACCGCTACAGCGGAATCAACGATCACCTTCACAGCCTTACGGGTCTCCAGGCTGACCTTGATCTCGTCAACAGGAACCATGCCCTTGATCTTTTCTACTTCCAGGCTGTACTGCTCAGCCATAGCCTTGTACTCAGCTTCCAGATCTTCGTCGGACACGGTAATGCCCTCAGTCTCAACGATCTTAGCCAGGGTCACATTGATCTTAGCCTGCTTCTCAGCAGCGGGACGGAAGGCGTTGCGCATGGTGCTCAGGTCGCCGCCCATCATTTTGGCGTACTGCTCCATGGAGTAGCCGCTCATCTGCAGTTGATAGCCAAAACGCTCCATCTGGTTGTCCAGCTCAGCTTCGATCAGAGCGGCAGGCATATCAACGGTCACATTCTCGGCAGCCTTCTCAACGCAAGCCTGCTCGAAAGCGGAATCCAGCTGCTTCTGAAGCTTCTCCAGCTCCTTGGCACGGATGTCAGCCTTCAGCTCATCCAAAGTGTCGAACTCAGACACATCCTTGGCAAACTCATCATCCTGCTCGGGAACATTGGTAACGGAAACGGAATTGACCTTAACATGGAAAACAACGGCCTTGCCTGCCAGGTCTGCATGGTAATCCTCGGGGAAAGTGATATCGATATCCTTCTCATCGCCTGCGGCCATACCAACGACCTGCTCTTCAAAGCCGGGAACAAAAGAACCGGAACCCAGTTTCAGGTCAAAGTTTTCGCCCTTGCCGCCATCAAAGGGAACACCGTTGTCGAAACCTTCAAAGTTGATATTGGCAGTGTCTCCCATTTCGGCAGCACGCTCAACGGTCTCGGTGGAAGCAATGTTCTGAGCCATGCGGTCCAGTTCAGCCTGTACCTGGGCATCGGTGACCTCAGCGGCAGTCTTCTCCACTTCCAGACCCTTATACTCACCCAGAGTGACCTTGGGGTACACATCAGTGGTCAGAGTCAGGGTGACAATGTTTTCCTCGTTAATGTCCATGTCGGTGAGGTTGGGGCGGCCGATTGCCTTGAAATCCTGGTTTGCGATGGCAGCATCATAAACCTGAGGAAAGATCTCTTCCAGACCGTCTTCATAGAAGACATGGGCGCCGTACATAGCTTCAATCATCTTCCGGGGGGCCTTGCCCTTACGGAAACCGGGGATCATGATGTTCTTCCGTGCCTTCATATAGGCCTTATTTACACCGGATTCCATCAGTTCCTTGTCGATCTCAACAACAACAGTCGCCTGATTGCCGTTTCTTTCAACGCTCTTTACATTCATTATTTGTATCCTCCTAAAATCAGGCCGCATATCGGCCATTCATAGAAAAATTTGTAACCACCTAATTCTAGCAAAGAAACTCCCTTTTGTCCACTCTTTTCTTAAAAAAACTTTGACAATTTTGAATGAATACCGTATTACCGCTGTTGGAATGCATTGCAATTTATCGGAATATACACTGCATTCACAAGAGCTTGTATATTTTTGTCATACTTCACAAAAAATAACCGATTTTCAAATCGTTTTTCGTAGGCGGACAAATGTCCATATTTGCTCCGTTCCATTGACAATATTTATGAAAGTGCTATAATGCTTGTAAATTCCCCCGCAGAGGGTAGAAAGAAGGAGTGAAAGATTATGAAAAAGGTATTTGCCGTTATTCTTTCTGTTGTCATGCTGCTGACATTCGCAGCCTGTGAAAAGAGCGATGGTAAGTATGTGATCGGTATTTGCCAGCTTATGGAGCATGAGGCGCTGGGCGCCGCTACACAGGGCTTTATGGATGCGATCGTTGCTGAGCTTGGCGAAGAAAATGTTGAGTTTGATCTGCAGATCGCTGCCGGTGACTCCGCTATCTGTTCAAATATCGTTCTGGATTTCGTCAACAGCGAAGTTGACCTGATCCTTGCAAACGCTACTCCTGCCCTGCAGGCCGCTTTTGCCGCTACTGAGGATATTCCGATCCTTGGCACTTCTATCACCGAGTACGGTGTCGCTATGGGTATTGAGAATTTTGACGGTGTTGTAGGCGGTAATGTTTCAGGCACCTCCGATCTTGCGCCTCTGGACCAGCAGGCGGCCATGATCAAAGAGTGGTTCCCTGACGCGAAGAATGTGGGCCTGCTCTACTGCTCTGCGGAGGCTAACTCCAAGTACCAGGTTGACACTGTCCAGAAGCACCTTGAGGATCTGGGCTTTACCTGCAAGCAGTACGCTTTCTCCTCCGCCAGCGACATTGACGCGGTAACCCGCAAGGCTGCGGATGCTTCCGATGTCATTTATGTACCTACCGACAATGTGGTTGCTGATTCCACCGGTGTGGTTGATGGTATCTGCCGTCCCGCAGGTGTACCTGTTATTGCAGGCGAACAGGGTATCTGCTCCGGCTGCGGTGTTGCCACTCTCTCTATCGATTACTACGATCTGGGTGTTGCGACTGGCAAGATGGCTGTTAAGATTCTGACCGGTAAGGCCGACATTTCCAAGATGCCGATTGAGTATGCCCCTGAGTTCTCCAAGCTGTATAACGAAGAGATCTGTACCGAACTGAACATCAAGGTTCCCGAAGGCTACTCCCCTATCCAGTAACAACGGATAACAGGGCGGGATGCTAAAATGCATCTCGCCCTCCTTTCTATTTGCAAATAAACAAGAGGAATGAACGCTGTATGACAAGTCTAATCAATTCATTACCCGGCGCCATGACCCAGGGCCTAATCTGGGGTATTATGGCAATGGGACTATTTATTACATTCCGTATTCTGGAGGTGTCTGACCTGACAGTAGATGGTTCTTTCTGCACAGGCGGCGCGGTGTGTGTCATGCTGATGATCTCCGGCTGGAATGTATGGGCTGCCATGCTGGGCGCTGTGGCCGCCGGTATGATTGCCGGTTTTGTGACCGGAATATTCCACACCAAATGCGGGATTCCCGCGATCCTGTCCGGCATTTTGACGCAGCTTGGTTTATGGTCAGTGAATCTTGCCATCATGGGTATGAAATCCAATCAGGCAATCAATGTCAACGAATATGATCTTTTGGTATCTCTTCGCTACCTGTCTGCCGTTGCTAAGGGAACAAAGCCGTTCTATATGTATCCCATGCTGACCATCACACTGTTCACTGTCGCAATTGTGGGCATTTTGTACTGGTTCTTCGGTACAGAGCTGGGTGCATCCATCCGGGCTACGGGCGCTAACAGCAACATGGCAAGGGCCCAGGGTATCAATACGAATTTTAACACCGTTCTTGGCTTGATGGTTTCCAACGGCCTGGTTGCCCTGTCCGGCGCGCTTTTAAGCCAGTACCAGGGTTTTGCAGAAAGCAATATGGGCCGGGGCGCAATCGTTGTAGGCCTGGCCGCAATCATTATTGGAGAGGTTACATTGGGTAGGGTTTTCCGGAACTTTGCGCTGCGGCTGCTCTCTGTCTCCATTGGTTCTGTTATTTACTATATTGTGATCCAGGCTGTCATCAGTCTGATGGACATTGATTCCAACTATTTAAAGCTAATTTCCGCACTGATCGTTGCACTCTTCCTTGCTATCCCCCACTGGAAAGGCCTGCGCACACATAAGATGCGTAAAAAGGAGGGCAATCATGCTTAAAATCGAAAATGTCTATAAGACCTTCAATCCCGGCACCGTTAATGAGAAAGTCGCTCTGAACGGATTGAATCTGGAACTGAAAGAGGGCGATTTTGTCACTGTGATCGGCGGCAATGGTGCCGGCAAGAGTACGATGCTTAACAGCGTTGCCGGTGTCTTTGGTGTAGATTCCGGAAAGATCACCATTGGAGGCATTGATGTTACGCACCTGCCGGAATATAAGCGTGCCCAATATATTGGCCGTGTGTTCCAAGACCCTATGATGGGTACCGCAGCTACCATGCAGATCGAGGAAAATCTCGCCCTTGCTGCCCGCCGTGGTAAACCAAGAACCCTCCGGGTTGGCATCACAAAGGCAGACCGGGAGTTTTACCGGGAGCAGTTAAAGATCCTGGATCTGGGCCTTGAGGACCGGATGACCGCGAAGGTTGGCCTTCTCTCAGGCGGCCAGCGCCAGGCATTGACCCTGCTTATGGCAACACTCCAACAGCCCAAGCTGCTGCTTCTGGACGAGCACACAGCAGCCCTGGATCCCAAGACTGCCGCAAAGGTTCTGGAAGCCACTCAGAAGATTGTTGAACGCTCCGGGCTGACTACCTTGATGATCACACACAATATGCGTGATGCCATCGCTTACGGAAACCGCTTGATCATGATGTATGATGGTCACATTGTTGTAGATGTTTCCGGTGATGAGAAAAAGAATTTGACTGTAGAACAGCTTCTGGGCCTTTTCAGCAAGGCCAGCGGTTCAGATGAAGCAAACGACAAGCTCCTATTATCATAAGGAAAGCCGCCGGATTACCGGCGGCTTTTTTACAAGACCTTATGTGGTTGAAATTGGATGCGATCAGCAGATAGAAGCTTGTATTCAATGCCGTCCCAGATGCCCTCCATGGCCAGACCGTGACTTGCTCCATGCAAGTGACCGTAGTAGCATTTCTGCACACCGTACTTTTGCAGAAGTTCCAGAATCGGCTCACAGGTGTACCCTTTATATCTCGGTGGGTAATGTAAAAACACAAGCTTTGGGGCATCCCCTGCTGATTGGAGGGATGCTTCCAGCCGCAGCAGTTCCCGGCGAAATACCTTTTCGTCCTGCTGGCTGCTCCGTTCCTCTTCAAAAAACCATCCTCTTGTACCGCAGATTGCCCATCCATCATATTTATAATGATTGTTGTTCAGGATGAATTGGTTTGAAAAGTGATTCTCCTCGCAGAACTTGTAGAATTTGGATGCGGTACTCCACCAGTAATCATGGTTACCTTTTAAGATGATCTTTCTGCCGGGGATCTCGTTGATCCAGGCGAAGTCCTTTTTTGCATTTTCCAGATCTAAAGCCCAGGACAGATCCCCCATCAAAACAGTTGTATCTTCCTGTTGAATACGGGAAAAACCCTCCTTGAGCTTATCCATATACCCTGTCCACGCACCGCCAAAGATGTCCATAGGCTTTGGCGCGCCCAGGCATAAATGCAGATCTCCAATCGCGTATAGGGCCATGATCTCCTCCTCAAATGGTGCAAATGCGGTCTGCCAATGATTCCGTTGACAGGCCAACTGCTTTTCCGACCATCTCACAAGAGCACATGGGCCCGCACTCTGAAAGAATCAACGCAGGACCGGTTTCGTTGCTGGCAGCGCGGTAATCCTGCAGTCCGCCATAAGCAAGCGCGGTATAAGGACCGAGAAGGTATGTGTTCGTTCGATATACATTTCGAATAATGGACTCCGTACGGGTCTGACCGATAACTGCGCCAAATATTCCATCAGACAGAAGCTTCCGCTTATCTTCTGTGAGTGTATATACGCTTGACGAGGCCAAATGGGACACAAAGCGTTCTGTTTCTGCACGGCCCAGCGCATGATAGACCAGCCGCTCCATATTGCGCGGTATGGCGGCATCACACGCAGGCGTTGAGGTTGATACAACGGAGCAGCCCATATTTGCTTCGCCATGGTGCAGCAGATCCCAGGATGCGCTGTTCTCATTGCAGCTAAAGATGATGGTTCTGATAGGAAGTCCCATTTCACGGGCATACCAGGCAGCCATAGGCGCGGCAAAATCACCGGAGCAGACTGAAATATCAATATTCCGGTCTGGGTCCACAACGCCCATTCGCTCCAGGCTTCCAAAAATGCCAAAAAAAACTGCGATACGAACTACGATCTGCATCCAAGAGCTTGGCTGGCCGTTATCCGCGCTGCCAAGGAGCCTGCCGCTGAGATTTCTGATAAATCTGGACAAAGTCCACTCAGGGTTATTCCAGATCTCGCCAATAATTATTCTGTGGCTCATTGGAATCAGCTTTAGAGGACTGGTACCCATACAGCACTCAATATCAGCATGGTCCAGGCGCGCGGTGAAAAAGAGATTCAGAATGTCGGCCACGCATTGGCTGAAGGACTTCTCTTTCAGGGAAGATATCTCCTCCGGCGTAAAATGAGCGGATTGAAAAGGAATATACAGGCCACCGCAGGTACCGCAGTCATTGCTGAGCGCATGATAAGATGTATAAATATCCTGCTGATTTCTGGTGGTTATATACAGCACTTTTCCATCACTCCCAACGGGTTGTCCCAGAAAATATTTTTTACAAGTTCCTCAGATAAGCCACGGCTAAGCAGCTTGTCAGAAAGCTTCGGGTAATCCTGTACACCCTCAAAACCGGAGGGCAGTGTATCGCATCCGTCCAGATCGCCGCCAAGCGCAATATGTGTCCCCTCTTGATCCAGTTCCAGAAAATGAAGGAAATGATCACAGGCCTTGTCCAGATCCGCGTTCTCACCAATGAATTCCGTATACAGGTTAAAGCCAGCCACACCGCCGGTTTCGCAAATGGCCCGGAACATATCGTCGGTCAAATTCCGACTGGAATTGTGGATAGCGCGGCTGTTTGAATGGGACGCAATGATAGGCGCTTCGGTAATATTCATAATGTCCCAGAATGCCTCATCACTGATGTGACTGACATCAATGATCATACCCAACCTCTGGGCCTCTTTTACATATTCTCTACCCATGTCGGTCAAACCGCCACCAGTTGTGTGAGAACCGCAAAGCGCATTCTTCTCGTTCCACCCAAGGGTAGAAATACGGAAACCCACATTGTATAAATCCTCAAGTAATGCGGGATCAAAACCAAATCCGGCAGGGCCTTCTATCGTCAGGACCGCGGACATAAGGCCTGCATCGCAATTCTGCTTTACATCATCAGCAGAATAAGCCAAACGGATCATGTGGTGGTATTTTTCGATTTCCCTCAATATAACGATCATTTCCCGCTCAAATACATCGGCAACAGACAACCCTGTGGGGAGACTGTCCCAGGTGCTTGTAAAGCAGGCAAAGCACTGGGCGTAACCTGGTAGTCTGGAGGCTCTTTCCAGATCGATATGGTTTGTATTCTTTTTCAGATCTCCCTCACCCTGAAAATTCTTGCCCAGGAGCGCAAGAGCTGTGTCACAGTGCAGGTCAAATACAGGAAAAGTCATTGAAAGGCATCCTCCAAATGATTGATAATGGGTTTCTTTGTAGCCGTCCCCTCCGGGGCATATATTTCGATGACATCAAATCTGGGTTGCAGCTCTGTTGGATTCTGGGAAAGATAAACAGAAGCGGTGGTTCGTATCCGGTTTTGCTTTCTGTGATCCACAAACTCACGGGCAGCCGCAAAGGAATCCGTTTTTCTCAGCTTCACTTCCACAAATACCAGAGAAGTCTTGTTGCATACGATCAGGTCGATTTCGCCGTAGCGGCATCTGTAACCTGCAGCAAGAAGCTGGTACCGTTTTTTGCGAAGATACTCTGCGGCCAGGGCTTCACCCCAGGCACCGGTTAAATTATTGATACCCATAGCGTTTCTTTAAAAAAGTTATTCTGTGGATCGGGCACGGCCCATGCCGGTCCAGTGCTTCATAATGGGCCTTTGTTCCATAGCCCTTATGCAGCGCAAACTGATACTGGGGATATTGAAGGGCAGCCTTTTCCATCCAATCGTCTCGTGTTACCTTAGCCAAAATCGAAGCGGCTGCAATGCTGGCGCTCAGACTGTCCCCATGGACGACGGTTTTCACGGGAATACCAAAATCCTTTGCCCGGTTGCCGTCGATCAGCGCAAAGTCCGGTTTTACGGTCAGTTGGGCGATGGCCCGCTCCATTGCCAGATAAGTAGCCTGTAATATGTTGATATCATCGATTTCCTTATGGTCAGCAAAGGCAATGCCATAGGCGATGGCTTTTTCTTTTATGACCGGAAATAATTCTCTGCGCTTTTTATCAGACAGCTTTTTGCTGTCATTCAGGCCGGGAATATCGATGCCTGGCGGCAGTATCACCGCAGCGGCGCAGACAGGTCCGGCCAATGGGCCTCTTCCCGCCTCGTCAACACCGCAGATATACCGAATACCCTGATCGTATAATACATTCTCGATTTGCCAGAGATCGCTCATTGCACATCCTCCGGAACCTCAAAGGTGAAGCGCCCCAGCTTTCCGCTTCGGTATTCATCCACCAGAACCTTTGCCATTCTTTCTGTGTTGATCTCACCGCGGGAAAGCAGAAATCCCCTCTTTTTGCCGGCAGCTTCCAGCATCTCATAGCCAGGCGCGTCAGCCGGGAGGTCAATGCCATACCGCTCCTTCACGGCCTGTGGATACCGCTTATGCAGCAGCTCCATCAGACGGCATGCCAGTTCCTCCAGATCAATAACATCCTCCTTCACCGCGCCTGTGAAGGCCAGCGCCATGCCCACATTGGGGTCATCAAACTTCGGCCAGAGAATGCCGGGCGTATCCAGCAACAGCAGCCCACCCTCAACAGTGACCCACTGCTTGCCCCGTGTTACGCCCGGACGGTTTTCCGCCTTGGCGCCCTTGCGGCCGGATATCTGATTGATCAGTGTAGACTTACCCACATTGGGAATTCCAACCACCATCACACGGATGGCCCGCTTCATACCCTTAGCAGCGTCCCGTTCGATCTTCTCCCGCAGGAGAGAACGGACGGCAGGCAGAAACTCGTTGATTCCCCGCTTTGTCTTGCAGTCAGTAGGTACAGCCGCCATGCCCCCATCCTTAAAGTAGCTGACCCACCGCTTTGTGGCTGCCGGATCTGCAAGGTCCATACGGTTTAAAATTACGATTCTGGGCTTATTGCCGCAGATGGAGTCAATATCGGGATTTCTGCTGGAGATGGGAATACGCGCGTCCACGATCTCACAAACGGCATCCACCTGCTTGAGATCCGCTTCGATCTGCCGGCGGGTCTTGGTCATGTGTCCGGGATACCACTGGATGTTCATATTTTCTTGCTGCATCAGGATACCCCTCCTACTCTGCCAAAATCTCTGGCCTTTGTGTTTTCGTCCATACCGGGCAGGAACAGGAAAATTGCCTTTCCTAAGATTTCTCTGCGGTCGATCAGACCTATGCTGGGACTTCTGCTGTCCTGGGAACGGCCTCTGTTGTCACCCAAAACGAAAACACAGCCTTCATCCACTACAAGGGGAAACTTTGTTCCCTCGGCCAGGGTGGTAGCTTCGCTGATATATTCCTCTTCCAGAACAATGCCATCGACAGATACTGTACCTTTGACAAAATCAATATCGACCGTTTGTCCCTCAACCGCGATCACACGCTTAATGATCGGCTCACCGTTCTCAAAGGAATCCTTACTTGCGACAATGATATCACCGTATTGGGGGGATCGGTACAATGGACTGCTTAGCAGCAGCAGATAATCGCCGCCAATCAAGGTCGGGTTCATGGAAGAGCCGGAAACCACAACAACACGAAAAAGTAATAGCAACGCCAGCAGGATCGAAGCAAGTAGATATACCAGATCATGCAGATATAATAATATGTTTTTATTCAGATTGATTGGTTCTTCCTTGTCCGCTCTGTTGCGATGCGTATCCTTATTGAATTCGTATTTTCCACGACGCACCCACGCTCACCGCTTCCTTTGTGTAAATTCACATTTTATTATACACCTATATCATCCGGATGAAAAGAGGATTTTATAAATAAAGAAATAAAAAAAGAGGGCTTCCCCTCTTTTTTTATGAAATTCAGAATTAGACTCTCTCCTTGATCTTGGCTGCCTTACCGAAGCGCTCACGCAGGTAATACAGCTTTGCACGGCGAACCTTACCCTTACGGACGGTTTCAACCATAGCAACATTGGGAGAGTGAACAGGGAAAACCTTTTCACAGCCAACACCATAGCTGATTCGTCGGACAGTGATGGTCTCACCGATGCCGCCATGCTTCCGGGCGATGATGGTGCCTTCAAACACCTGGATACGCTCGCGGGAGCCTTCCTTGATCCGAACATGCACACGAACAGTGTCGCCAACCCGCATTTCGGGCAGCTCTTCCTTCATGTACTGGCTAGACAGAGCCTTAACCAAATCCATATCTTTGTCCTCCTTAAAGTTAGGCGTTCATGCAGTGTATGCTCCGGCGATATGGATGCCGGCACCACAGAGGACTCACCTTGTTTTCAGACCGAGGTATTATAGCACGTATAAAAAGGAAAATCAAGTACTTTTTACAATTATTTTATGCATTTTTTGGTGCTAAATGAATCATAAAGTTGCTTGCGTAAAATAAAAGCAGAAACAACATTCGTTGTTTCTGCTTTTGGTCCGAGTGTCGAGATTCGAACTCGAGGCCTCTTGAACCCCATTCAAGCGCGATACCAAACTTCGCCACACACGGAAATATGCTTGCGTCGGTTGACTGCCAAAGTATATTAGCATACTGTGTCAGAAAATGCAAGCATTATTTTTACTTTTTTTCAAAAAAATTTATCCGCTGATATCCGCCTTGATTACTTTACCCATATTCCACAGACGGACGACCTGCATCTCTGCCTCTTTCTTCTCTTCTTCGGTCTCATAATCAACATATACAGTATGTGCACTGCAGTCGGCACATTCAACCTGAACGTTCCAGCCGCCTTCGTGTACAACAAAGCCGTTCCCCCGGCAAACAGGGCATTCTTCAAGTTCAAAATTGGGATTTACTTCCATAATACAACCTCATTATCTAAAAATGTTATTTTTATCGTCATAAATTTCCAGCCGCTTATAGTTACACGCATCCGGGGAATACTCCGGTGCAAAAGTATTGACAGCCAACGTCAGCTGAGTTGGATTAAGCGTGGGATTTTGACAGCAAATCAATGCCAGAATTTCCAGAGTATGGTCTGATGTCTGTGTGACATTAAAATTCTTAATCATAGGAATGATATTTTGATCTTGTATGCCACTTTTTGTCTTCTTAGGCAGAAGAACCTCTGTGCGAGAAAATAATTTACAGACAGCCTCTTGGGCGCCGTCCGGAACACCGAGATCATAATCGAGTGTAATTGCGCACTGCAGCAAAGACAGCTCGCCATACTTTCTGCCCTGCTCATAAACCTCTAAAACGCGAATTCCATCAACAAGAACAGCATTCAACCGGTCTCGAATCTCATCATTGGAAACAGCTTGATCGTTCAAGGAAAACTCCAGCAATTCACAGCAGCTTTCAACCCCAACGGACAGAGGCAGGGCGATTGACACCGACGGTCTTGGGTTAAAACCTTGGGTATGTGTCAGGGATAATTGAGCGCGCTTGAAAGCACGTTGGAACAGCCGCATCAAATCCAAGTGGGAGATCCACACAGCACTCCCCTCTTTTGTAAACAGAAGTCTAGGCATCGCACTTTACCTCCTGCAGCAACTTATTTGCACCACAACCACTGCATCTGTGACGGCAATCCGGTGTAGCAACAGCATTGTGAGCCTTGTCGCGTTCAGTGCGCAGAAATTCTTTGGAAACACCTACATCAATTGTATCCCACGGCAGGATTTCCTGATCCAGCATCCCACGAATCGTGTAGAAATTGGGGTCAATGCCGGTTTCGTCAAAAGCATTTAACCAAGTCTCATAGGAAAAGTGTTCATCCCATCCATCAAGGTGAGCCCCGTTTCGGACGGCTGTTTCAATAACGCGACCAAGGCGACGGTCGCCTCTAGCAAATACAGCTTCCAAACGGCTCAGATCCGGCTCGTGGTAATTATACTCAATGGATTTAGCATAGAAATGACTTTTCAGCAGCTTGCAACGACGCAAATACTCCTCAGGCGTGATTTGCTTTTCCCACTGGAACGGCGTATGGGGTTTGGGAACAAAATAGGCAGTTGCCACGTGAATCCGAAGACCACGCTTCTTGTTAGAAGCATACTCTTTCCAACAAAGAATGATTTTATGGACCAGTTCCGCAATACCAAGAACATCTTCATCCGTTTCGGTGGGTAATCCCAACATAAAGTAGAGCTTAACATTGTTCCAGCCGCCAGAGAAAGCGATTTGGCAGGTTGTGAGAATTTCTTCCTCAGACAAATTCTTATTGATAACATCGCGCAGACGCTGTGTGCCGGCCTCGGGAGCAAATGTCAAACCGCTCTTGCGAAGTGTTTGCAGTTTTTGCATCAGTTCTCGAGAAAAGTTATCAGCGCGCAATGACGGAACCGAAAGATTAACCCTATTTTCTTTGCAATACGGAATCAGCTCATCGGTCAATTCTTTGAGTTCCCGATAATCGGAGGTGGAAAGGCTGGACAGTGTAATTTCATTGTGTCCGGAGGCTTTCAATGTTTCAATTGCCTGCTCGCAAAGTACTTTAGCGCTCTTTCTGCGTACAGGTCGACACGAGAAGCCTGCCTGGCAGAAGCGGCACCCCCGAATACAGCCCCTAAAAACTTCCAAATTAGCTCTATCGTGCACAATCTCTGTGGAAGGGACGATCATTTGCGTGGGCCAATATGCACTATCCAAGTCTTCGACAATGCGCTTTGTTACTTTGCGGGGAGCGTTGTGCATCGGAATGATTTCCGCGATTGTCCCATCCGGACAATATTTGTGTTCGTAGAAGGAAGGTACATATACACCGGGTATTTTGGAAACCTCCAGCAAGAAAGCTTGCTTGCTCCAATTTTCAGCCTTAGCTTTGTCGTAGAGTGCAATAATTTCAACAGAAATATCCTCGCCCTCACCAAGTGCGAAAAAGTCAATAAAATCAGCTAGTGGCTCGGGATTAAATGCGCAAACACCACCTGCAAAAACAATATTTTTCAAACCGGTTCGATCTGATGACCGGATAGGAACGCCGGCAAGCCGGAGCATATTTAGAATGTTGGTATAACACATCTCGTAGCCTATCGTAAAAGCTATCATATCAAAGTCTTTTACGGGATCTTGACTTTCGAGTGCCCATAATGGCAGACCAGCATTGCACATAGCCTCTTCCATATCCGACCACGGTGCGAAGACACGTTCGCAAGAAACCCCCTCCATTCCGTTCATAACACCGTACAAGATTCGCATTCCAACATTGGACATTCCGATCTCATAAGTATCAGGAAAACAGAAAGCAACACGTACTCGTACCTGATCAAGATTTTTCTTAATTTCGTTGTATTCACCACCGGTGTACCGTGCCGGTTTTTGTACAGTCGGCAAAATCCTTTTTAAGCGATTATTCATATTACTTACCTCGCGCTTTTGATTGAGTATATTGTACTATTAACTCTCAAGGTTTGCAAGGTAAATTTCCCCTAACGCGGCGAAATAACAGAAGCAGTATTGCAATCAATACCCAATAAATCCCAAATGCTACCAAATAAATTGATACAGTCAGAAAGCAAATATAACAGAGGATTTCAGCAACAAAACAAACACTATGGGCCGTTTTATGTGAGAGGAACATTTGCAATACACATTTAAGAATTCTCCACCCATCAAAATCTTTAATTGGCAGAAGGTTAAATGCTGTTAGCAAATATGCGCAAGTATAGATAATTGGTAATCTGCGGCAGATCATTAAGAGTAGAATCCCGCTACACGGACCGGCTGCCGCTGACAACAGTTCTTGAAATGGCGACATATCACAAGTACGTATTTTCGCGCCAGACAGAGAAATTTTAACGCTGTGCGTTTGCACACGGCACAGTTTAATCGCGACAAAATGAGATAACTCGTGTATACATGCAACTAAAATCCAAGCAAGAAACCATTTAATGGGTAAAGAAAGCAGTAAAATACATAACCACAAATACAAACCAGGACCGAATTGCACAAATATGGAGTCACTGTATTTCCGCACCGTCAATAATCTCCCGACAAAATGCATACGCAGCATCAGTAAACGGTTGGCCGGATTTCATATTTTCCGCAAAAGAGGATAGCGCCCGTTCAGTCACAACCGGATCACCCGGAAGCAAAAACTGACGAACAGAATCATTAAAACAGAACATAATTACAACTACGGTCAATATGGCCGCTATCACGAGTGATATTACATTTGATTTTCTGTTCGATAAATCAGAATGTAACTTTATCTTTTCTGCACTTTCGCAATAATCAATACGGTACGGCAAAACAACACCCCTAAATATTCTATGAGACTGCATTTAGATAATGCAAAAAACAGTAACAGTACTTGACAACAGTTGGATATTTTCTTATAATGGCAAGGCTGACGGGGTGTGGCGAAGTTTGGTATCGCGCTTGGTTCGGGTCCAAGAGGCCTCGGGTTCGAATCCCGACACTCCGACCAAAGACCGGAAACCACAAACGTGGTTTCCGGTCTTATTTATTACTGATACATATCAAAAGGTGTGTAATTTCTATGTTCAAACACATTAAAAATTTTATTGCGAAAGAAACCGTTCTTTGCATTGCCGCTGTTTGTGCCGTTGCAACTATGTTTATCATTCCACCAGATCGGGAATACTTGCACTATATTGATTTCCGTGTTCTTTGCCTGCTCTTGTGTTTAATGGCTGTTGTGGCAGGGTTGAAATCGATCGGGTTATTCCAATGGCTGACATACCATTTGCTCAACCGCATTCAAAACGGACGAATTTTGAGCATCACACTTGTAATGCTTCCGTTTTTTAGTTCAATGTTTGTAACAAATGATGTTGCTCTGATTATTTTCATTCCGTTTACTTTGATGCTCTTGGAGCATCTCGGATTCGGTAACAAAATAATTCAGATAACGGTGTTCCAAACAATAGCAGCAAATTTAGGCAGTATGGCCACACCCGTTGGAAATCCGCAAAATCTGTATCTATATGGATTTTATAATTTAGGCATCACCGATTTTTTCTCAGCAACACTTCCGCTGACACTCTTTAGCCTTGCATTGCTGTCATTCGGTGCTATGACACTGTTACCGAAAAAATTACCGGTATGCTCAATGGAAAAAGCGAATGTCGGCAGTATGAAACAGCTATTAATGTATTTTGTGCTGTTCATATTATGCCTGCTTACTGTTTTCCGTATTGTTCCGTATGTGGTTACAACAGCTATTACAATACTCGTTCTTTTTATTGTGGATAGAAAAGTACTAAGAGAAATTGATTTTATGCTTCTCTTTACTTTTATATGCTTCTTTACAGTATCAGAGAACCTTGGGCGTGTGGATGTAATTCGTAGATTTTTACAGCAACTTTTGCAATCTAACACGCTTCTTACAGCTATTGGCACCAGTCAAATAATCAGCAATGTTCCTGCAGCAATAATGCTGTCCGGTTTTACCGATCAATGGCGACAACTCCTTTCTGGTGTCAATATTGGCGGATTAGGCACGCCAATCGCATCCCTTGCCAGTCTGATAACGATCAAATTCTATATGCGATGGCACAATGCAAAAATTGTACGTTTTCTGGGTTATTTTATGGCTGCAAACATTGTTGTCCTGGTGATACTGCTGCTGTTTGTTACCGTGATTTAATCGGTAATCTATGTTCAAAGTTGATTGCGACATTTTTGGATTTAAGCTGCAAAATTTCGCTACTTTTTTATTGACTGTATTGACAAGTTTTGCTATACTAATTTATATTTTTTGAAAAGGAAGTGTTCCTATGGCAAAGACTGTACAAGATGTTATTGCTATGATCAAAGCAAACAACATCGAAATGGTTGATTTCAAAATGGTCGATATTAACGGCCAGTATCGTCATGTTACTATCCCCGCAAAAAATTTCAGCGAAACCACTATGAAGAACGGCATCGGTTTCGACGCATCCAACTACGGATATGCTGTCGTTGAGAAGAGCGATATGGTCTTCATTCCCGATCCGGATACTGCAGTAATTGATCCCTTCTGCACCATCCCGACCCTGTCTATGACTGGTAATGCTATGATCATTGACACGCCGGAGAACCGTCCCCTTCCCCAGTATCCCCGCAATATCATTCGTGCTGCCGTGCAATATATGAAGGATCTTGGTATCGCCGATACAATGAAGATTCTGCCTGAGTTTGAGTTCTATCTGTTCGATGATGTGACTTGGGGTATTGCTGGTGACCACATCAGCGCTACTGTGGATGCTAAGCAGTCCTACTGGAATTCTGATGTCGAGGGTAAGGGCGTTATTGTTCCTAAGCAGAAGAATTATCATATTGCAAAGCCCTTTGATGTGTCCTATGAGTGCCGCAGCGAAATGTGTATGCTGATGGAGGATATGGGTATTGAGATCAACTACCATCACCCTGAGGTTGCAGCTTCCGGTCAGTTTGAAATTGAGCCCCAACTTGGCGAAGTTGTCCATATGGCTGATGCCACTATGATGATCAAATATATTATCCACAACACTGCATTGAAGTATGGCAAGTCCGCTACCTTTATGCCCAAACCCATCTACGGCGAGGCAGGTTCCGGTATGCACGTGCATATGCTGCTGATGAAAGACGGCTCCCCTGTCTTTGCGGATGATGCCGGTTATGCGCATCTGAGCCAGGAAGCCCACTGGTTTATGGGCGGTCTGCTGAAGCACATTTCCTCTCTGTGTGCTCTTACCAACCCCAGCACTAACTCTTTCAAGCGTCTGGTTCCCGGTTTTGAGGCTCCTGTTACTGTTGGCTATGCAACTTCCAACCGCAGTGCCGTTATCCGCATTCCTGCATACGCTAAGTCTCCTGAGCTGCGTCGTTTTGAGCTGCGCAACCCCGATGCAACTTGCAACCCCTATTTCTGCTACGCCGCTATCCTGATGGCTGGTTTGGACGGCATCAAGAACAAGATTGATCCTCACGCAGAGGGTTGGGGTCCCTACGACTTTAACCTCTATCATCTGTCTGATGAGGAGAAGGCTAAACTGAAAGGTCTGCCCACTTCTTTGGAGGCAGCCCTGGATGCTTTGGAAGCTGATCATGACTATCTGACAGCAGGTGGCGTCTTCCCGGAGGAACTGCTGAAGAACTTTGTCAAGGCAAAGCGTGCTGAGTGTGCTGAGTTGGCAAAGATCCCGCACCCTGCTGAGTTTGATAAGTACTACAATCTGTAATATGAAACACCGGAAGCATCTTGCTTCCGGTGTTCTTTTATATTAGCTGTTGATCATTGATGATCAACTTAAACTGTAGGCCAAGCTTTTCCGCCGCTTTTCTACATAGAATCATACGGCCCATAAAAATCTCAAAATAATCCATAACAGAGCCATACTGCGTATCAACCGTCAGAACAAGTGTAACAATAGTCTTTGCCTCATTAATAAGCAGATCAGACTGTTTTACGGAGTAATTCACCCTATCGTGAATGTCAAATGTGGAAATATCTGTATTTCTCACTCTGCTGCGCCGAACATCTGCCTTATCGGCCAAAATCAACGCCGCAGCTACCGCATTTACCGGCACGCCGGTTCCCTCGTCGTGATTACCGATTGCTGTTACAATGGTTGCGATTTCGGATGGGTCACACCCCATATCATTGAGAATACTCCAAGCCATAACAGCGCCGGATTGCGAATGATCTTTGCGGTTAACGAGGTTGCCTATGTCATGAAGATAACCAGCTATTTTTGCCAGTTCAACCGTACGTGCATCAAAACCCATAGTTTCCAAAATATAACCAGCCATCCGAGCAACGTGAATAACGTGAGAAAAGCTGTGTTCTGTGAAGCCGAGTGCACCCAACGATTCATCGGCACGAATAATATATGTTCGTATCGTTTCACTCTTTGAAACCTGTTCATATGTAAGCATATAATCGCCTCCTACCACAGTATACCACATACTTTGATTATTACAAATGGAATTTTTACACATTTTGCTTAAAAGTAGACATACTAAAAGTAAAGGAGGCATTTTATGTGTACAGCAATTTCTTATAAAACCAAAGCGCACTATTTTGGCAGAAACTTGGATCTTGATTACCATTATAACGAAACCGTTGTAATTACACCGCGCAATTATTGTTTTCAATTCTGCAACGGCAAAACCACACGCAAACACTTTGCGATGATTGGGATGGCAACCGTAGCAAATAACTATCCTCTATATTATGAAGCTACTAATGAGTGTGGACTGAGTATTGCCGGTTTGAATTTTCCTGAATATGCAGCCTACCTGCCGTTTGAAGACAAACAGGAAAACATTGCGCCCTATGAGTTTATTCCCAGGCTTTTATGTCAATGCGAAACAGTTCGTGATGCTTTGTGCGCACTTAAAAATATAAACCTTGCAAATATTCCTTTTAGCAAGAAATACGGTGTTACACCTTTGCATTGGCTCATTTCCGATTCCACATCATCTATTACTGTCGAACCAAGATCTGACGGTTTGCACATTTACAAAAACCAAGCCGGCGTGCTAACAAACAGTCCTCCGTTTGACTATCACATCAATAATCTTTCAAACTACTTGAATCTAACCGCAAAGGAACCGATCAACCGTTTTTCAAATACAATGAAATTACAAACTTACAGTCGCGGAATGGGCGGAATCGGGCTGCCTGGCGACCTTTCTTCGGCATCAAGATTTGTTAAGGTGGCATTTACAAAATTAAATTCCGTTTCCGGCGAATCGGAAGTCGAAAGTGTTTCACAGTTTTTCCACATTTTGAAATCTGTTGAGCAACAACGTGGCTGCGTCAATGTCGGTGATGGATATGAAATTACCGTCTACTCATCCTGCTGCAATACAGATGCAGGCATCTATTATTACACCACGTATGAAAACAACCAGATTTCTGCAGTGAGCCTATATGCCGAAAACTTAGATACAAGTGATTTATACGTCTACCCTCTTATTGAGAACCAACAAATCAAACAAAT
Source organism: Faecousia sp. (assembly GCA_045611945.1). Lineage (GTDB taxonomy): Bacteria > Bacillota > Clostridia > Oscillospirales > Oscillospiraceae > Faecousia. The sequence goes on from JAZKYA010000113.1 coordinate 48,839, forward strand.
AAATTAGAAATCATAACCACCGGCCGTGCCGGTGGTTTGCACAAGCCCCCTTAGGGCATGTCCTCGGCTGAGCCTATAGGCTCGTCGAAAAGTCTGCCAACCGCACGACTTTCACGGACTGCCCCTAAAGGGGCTTGTCTTTATTTGT
>JAZKYA010000114.1:0-23787 GCA_045611945.1 Faecousia sp.
GAGTACTACGAAAACGACTCCATCCGCCGCTACGGCTTCCACGGCACTTCCCACAAGTATGTTGCCAAGCGTACCGCCGAGCTGGTCGGCAAGAAAGAGTTCAAGATGGTCAACTGCCACCTGGGCAACGGCTCTTCCATGTCTGCTGTGAAGGACGGCAAGTGCCAGGATACCACCATGGGTCTGACTCCTCTGGCCGGTGTTCCCATGGGTACCCGCTCCGGTGATATCGACGCCGCTGTTGTGCAGTTCATCTGCAATAAATACGGCATGAGCGTTGATGAGTGCCTGAACATGCTGAACAAGAAGTCCGGTATGCTGGCTATGTCTGGTGTTTCCTCCGACTTCCGTGACCTGGAAGACGGCGCTAAGAACGGCAACGAGGCTTGCGCTCTGGCCCGTGACAAGTTCTGCTACGAGGTTGCCAAGTATGTGGGCGCTTACGCTGCCGCTCTGAACGGCATCGATGTTCTGACCTTCACTGCCGGTGTTGGCGAGAACGACTGCGCTGTTCGTGCTTCCGTCTGTGAGTATCTGGGCTTCCTGGGTGTTAAGATCGATCCCGAGCTGAACGCAAAGCGCGGCAAGGAAATGGTCATCTCCACTCCCGACTCCAAGGTGCAGGTCTGGGTGGTTCCCACCAACGAAGAGCTGATGATCGCTCAGGATACCGCTGAGCTGGTCAACGCTGCCAAATAATTCTGTTCAAGGCAAGGAGCCGCCGCGTCTGCGGCGGCTCCTTCTGATTCAAAAGGTGACGGCATGAAAAAAGCACAAACCTACAAATTGCTTTATGGCGCTTCCACGCTGATGGTGCTGGGATTTTGTGTCCATCTGGCAGTGGATTATTGTCAGTATTCCACAACTCTGAACTCTGCGCCCTTTTCTGTGTGGATCTTAGTGGATTCCCTGGTGTGGTTAGTGCCCGCCGCGCTGGCCTTTCTGGCCGGGTATTTTGCGAAAAAAAGAAAACTGAGTAAGGAGAAACCACAATGACGACTGCTTCTGAGCGTTTTTTGAAATATGTGACCTTTGATACAAAATCCGATGAATTCTCCGAAACCTGCCCTTCTACCGAAAAGCAGAGGCTATTCGGCGCGTATCTGGTTGCGGAAATGAAGGCGCTGGGGATTGCGGATGCCTATATGGATGAACACGGCTATGTCTATGGCTCTGTCCCCGGTGATCCCAGGCTGCCCACCATCGGTCTGATTGCCCACATGGATACCTCTCCCGATGCTTCCGGCGAGAATGTAAAGGCAAAGACCGTTTTGTATGAAGGCGGCGATGTCTGCCTCAATGAAGAAAAGGATATCTGGCTGCGTGTTAAGGATTATCCCAGCCTTGCAAATCATGTGGGCAAGCACCTGATCGTTACCGACGGCACCACACTGCTGGGCGCGGACGATAAGGCAGGCATTGCGGAGATCATGACCGCAGCGGAGTATTTCCTCACTGCCCGGATCAGCCACGCGCCGCTGCGTATCGCCTTTACCCCCGATGAGGAGATCGGCCGGGGCGCGGATCTGTTCAATGTAAAGGATTTCGGCGCGGACTATGCCTATACCGCCGACGGTGGCCCGGTAGGGGAGATCGAGTTTGAAAACTTCAACGCGGCCTCTGCCAAGGTAGAGATCGCGGGCCGCAGCATCCATCCCGGTTCTGCCAAGAATAAGATGATCAATTCCCAGCTCATTGCTATGGAGTTTAACGGCCTGCTTCCTGCCCATCAGCGGCCCGAAAGCACAGAAGGGTATGAGGGCTTCATCCACCTGACTGATATGGAGGGTGAAGTGGAGAACAGCATCCTGCGTTATATCATCCGGGATCACGATATGGAGAAGTTCCAGGCCAAGAAGGCTATCATGGAAACGGCTGTAGCTTTTATCAACCAGAAGTATGGCGATGGTACGGCCACGGTGACCATTCGTGACAGCTACTTCAATATGCGTGAAAAGATCGAGCCCTGCATGTATGTGGTGGAGCGGGCGATGAAGGCTATGAAGAATGTGGGCATGGAACCTGTGGCTGTTCCCATCCGTGGCGGCACCGATGGCGCGCGGCTTTCCTACATGGGTCTGCCTTGCCCCAACCTCTGCACCGGCGGCGAGAACTACCACGGCCGCTTTGAGTACATTCCTGTGGAGGATATGGACCTTTGCACCCGGATGCTGGTGGAGATACTAACGACCGTATAATTATGAAAGATAAGACTACCCTCCATCTGAGGGTAGTTTTTTAAATTTTCGATTGCGGGGATGGATTCTGTTTGCTATAATTAAGAAAAAAGCTCAAGGAGAAAAATATGAGAATAGAACAGTTGAAGCAAAAAATGGACGAAGCCCATTATATATACGATGACACCCTGGCTACGATCCTGGCAGTTTCTCTGGAGCTGGGCCGCCCGTTACTCATCGAGGGCGCAGCCGGTGTTGGCAAAACGGAGATCGCGAAGGTCATGGCGTCCGCCCTGGACCGGGATCTGGTGCGCCTGCAGTGCTATGAGGGCCTGGATGAGAGCAAAGCTCTTTATGAGTGGAACTACCAGAAGCAGCTCCTTTCCATCCAGGTGAATATGAACAGCCAGGACCGGGATGGGCTGACAAAGAGCCTTTTCAGCGATGAATACCTGCTGGAGCGGCCGCTGCTTCAGTCTATTCGCAGCGAAAAGCCTGTGGTGCTGCTGATCGATGAGATCGACAAGGCGGATGAAGAATTTGAAGCGTTCCTGCTGGAACTGCTTTCTGATATGCAGGTGTCCATCCCGGAGGTGGGAACGGTCAAAGCAAAGACCATCCCCTTTGTGGTGCTGACCTCCAACCGGGCAAGGCCGCTTTCTGAAGCTCTGCGCCGCCGCTGCGCATACCTTTATATTCAGTACCCGGATGTGGAGAAGGAACTGGCGATCCTGCGGGCCAAGCTTCCCCATGTGGATGACCGGCTTTGCGCCCAGGTAGCCATTGCGGTGCAGAAACTGCGCAGCAGCGAGGCAATTCTGAAAAAGCCTTCCATTGCCGAAACGCTTGACTGGGCGGCGGCATTGGATGCCCTTGGCATCCGGGAACTGACCCCCGACGCCCTGCGGCGCACTGCCGGCTTTGTATTGAAAAACAGCGAGGATCTGACCATTGCGGAGGAAGTGCTGGCCCAGGAGGATGCCGGCGAGTGTCATTGCGGCGGTCACTGCGGAGGCCACCACCATGGCTGAGCCGGATGTCTACTTGGAAAAAATGTCGGCCTTTTCCCGGATGCTGCGGCTTGAGGGCTTCTCCATAGGTCCACAGGAAACGGCCGATGCCTGCCGGATATTAGCTGTTTTGGGTTTTGAGGATAAACAGCGGGTGAAAACCGCTCTGCGGACGGTGTATGCCAAGTCCCGGGAGGAGCAGAACGCCTTTGACCGGGTCTTTGAGGGCTTCTTTGTTTCTGAGGAAACCATGAGAAAGCAGGCTAAGGAACAGATGCAACGCCAGCAGGAAATGGCACAGGCCCGGCAGGAGGCCCAGCGGACGCTTACCTATAATGGACAGCCTTTGGATCTGACAGAGGGTCAGAGGGAAACCTATGCCGCAATGCCCGAGGAGGCCCGGGAAAAGCTAAAGCAGTTTATGGAACGCTATAAAGAGAGCGCCGCCAGAAGCCCCGAGCTTTACAGCAATTTTATCCACTCCGTCTTTGCCAAAACGCTGATGGAGCAGCAGATCAAGATGGAGGATGCCGCTCTTAACGGCATGGAGCTGGACCCGGATGTGGGACTCATGTACCGGGATATCGCACAATTCAAGGAAACGGAGATACCGAAGGCAGTTTCAGTGATCCAGGAGATATCCCAGCAGATCAACGGAGAACTGGCGGCAAAACGGAAAAGCCGGGGCCGCAGCGGCAAGCTGGACTTTCGCCGTACCATTCGTAAGGGGCTGGAAACAGGCGGCAGCTTCTACCGGCTGAAGTATAAAAAGAAGCGCCAGCGCAAAAAGCATCTGGTGCTGCTGTGTGATGTGTCCGGCTCTATGGTACAGTTTTCGGAGTTCGCGCTGCGGTTTGTCCAGTCTATGGATCATGTATCCGAAAGCTCCAGAACCTTTTTGTTTTCTGAGGAGCTGTTTGAAGCTGATGTGTTCAGCCTGCAGAATATGGACCTGTTCCGGGACTATGTGCGTCAATCCGGTATCTACGGCAAGGGTACGGATCTGGCTTCGGCATTGGAAACCATCTGCGCCATGCAGCCCCCGGCACTGAATGATTCTACCACGCTGCTGATCCTTTCTGATACCAAGACAGTGGATCAGCACCGGGCGGCCCACGCCCTGATGGAAGCGAAACGAATGGCAGGGCGGGTCTTGTGGCTCAATCCCATACCCGAAAGCCGCTGGCAGTATCTCAAGAGCGCGAAGATCTTTGCGTCTATCTGCACCATGATCTCCTGTGCCACACTGAACGATCTTGCCAACGCCTGCCGCAGGCTTGCGCAACAATAAAGACCCGGGACGGTCCCGGGTCTTTTTTATTTGGAATTATTCAGCGAAGTCTTCTTCAGCGACAGCTTCCTCAGCGGCAGGCTCCTCAGCGGGGGCTTCTTCTGCCTCGGGGATCTCGGCTTCTACAACCTCTTCAATGGTGTTCTTGCACTCGCAGGTGCATTCGCCGTCACAGGTGCATTCGCTTTCACAATCGCAGGTGCACTTGCAGTTGCAGCAGGGCAGGGAAGCCAGCATTTTTTTGCACCAGGCGACGATCTGCTCACCGTAGGTGGCAACAACATACACGGCACCGGCAACGGCGGCCAGCGCTACGACGATTTTAGCAATAATTTTAGCGGTCTTCATAGGATCAGCCTCCATTTATAAATTTCTCTAATACAAGTATAACCAAAGCTCAGAAAAAATGCAATAGAAAATTTGCTAGATGTAGCCGTACATTCCCCGGATGCTGACCTCTCCGGAGCTGACCGCTTCGGTGTATCCGTCTGAAAAACGGACAAGCAGCGCGCCTTCGGAATCAATGCCTACAGCCCTGCCGTGACGGATATCATCCCCAGTAACCAGGGAAATATCCTGCCCTACGGTAATGCAGTCCTTGCGGTACTGGGCCATAACCGCTTCCTTTTGGGAAAGTAATTTTTTGGGCATTTGCTCCAGAGCAGACAGCATGGCCGCAATTACCTGTGGGCGGTCTGCAGGGCGTCCTGTTTCTATTGAAAGGGAAGTGGCGATATGGCGGATATCGTTGGGAAACTCTGAATTTTTCTGGCAGCAGTTGATGCCGATACCCACAACGGCATAGGCGGCATTTCCGCTACTGTCCAGGGAAAGCTCTGTCAGAATTCCACCCAGCTTTCGCTTGCCGCATACCAGGTCGTTGGTCCATTTGATGCCGGGCCGCAAGCCGCAAACCGATTCTACAGCATCGCACATGGCGGTGCCTGTGGCGCAGGTCAGGTGCATCAGCTCTGACGCGGGACACTGTGGACGCAGGATCACAGAAAGGTAGATGCCGCTGCCGGCAGGGGAATGGAAGCGCCTGCCCAAACGCCCACGGCCACCGGTCTGACTGTCGGCAATCAGCACTGTGCCATGGGGCGCGCCCTGGGCAGCTAACTCCTTTGCTTTTGTATTGGTGGAATCGATGGTTTCAAACCAATGGATACGGTCTTTCCAGGGAAAATCAGCGGACAGATTTGCGAGAATGGAACTTATCATTAATCAATGTCCTTCACAACTTCTTCGGGGGGCAGGTCCAGAATTTCGGGATGGGTCAACAGACGGCGGTAATACTTAAAGAAGGTAGCGTAGTAGAAACCGTCAACGATGCGTTCGTCCAGAACGAACTTCACATCTATGTACTTCTTCTGAACCACACTGCCGTCCTCAGTTACTTCCAGGGCCCGGCGCTTGCAGCCAAACGCGCCAAATACAGGCAGGTTGCCAAAGTCATACAGGTGGTGGTAAATGGGTGGGATGCCCAGGCTGCCCATGGAAGTAAAGAACAGGCTGCCGTGGAAGGGGCTCAGCTCCAACAGGAATTTAGGAAGCAAACCGAAGTAATCCAGCAGCTTCAGCAGCCATACCACAAACTTCAGAACCACACTGGGAATCAGATTCAGATACATGATAAGGCTGTCCAGGCTGGAGTCCAGCTCCTGAGTCTTTTTGACATCATCCACAGCGGCCTTCAGCTTGTTGTAAACATCGATGGCGGTATCTGCCGGGTGCAGATGGACTTTAATGGAGGTGTCGGGAGATTCCAGGGTCATATCCTTCTTGACCACCATGCAATACTGAATGTCGTTTCCACGGGAGTAGACCTTCTGACCGGAGATGAACCGGTTCAACTGAGGATACTTAGCCACACCCCGGACATAGGCGGCAAGCAATACATGGGTGATGCCGAAATCGGTATAGCCTTCCTTGCGCTTCTGGCGGATATAGCGGTCAATATGGGTGATCTCAAAGGATTCCTCAAAGAGGTTTGAGCAGGTGTTTCGCTCCACCTGGAAAAATGCCGTGATCTGGGCCATGGGAGCCAGTGTGCGGATCTTGCGACCGTCGATCCGGTCGCCCCAGGTGGGATGGTATTCACCCATGGGGTGTACCCGGATGGCAAATGCCATGACCATCAGACCCAGGCTCAGCAGAAATTCCGGCAGCAGAGCAGTGAACGCAGACAAGCCGCCGTTCATAAGATCAGCCCGGTGCATATAGCCAAAGGCGGCGATGGGGCAGGCATGAAGCAGGAACAGCCAGAATACCCTGCGCCCACGGCCCGATGTGATGTCTGTATAGATGACAGCAAAGAAAACCAGGGCGATCCAGCACAGCACTTCGACCATGGTGCCGAAACCGTACTGCTGAATGCGGACACCGTAGTACAGGGCGATCATCCACACCGCGATAGCGGTTTTGTAGAACATTTCTTTGCCCCAGATCAACGCGATCATTAAATACAGGGCGGTGGCGGCAACAGGCAGCACCACAAGCCCCCAGGCGTTGGGGCAGGGGGTGCCGTTAGCGCATTCCAGAGTAATACGCAATACGGCGGATGCCAGCAGCAATACCGCGGCGATCCAGGTCAGCGCATTTTTCTTGCTGACATACAGGCTGATTCTTCTTTCCATAAATAACCTCCGTTTTCTTTCTCTCGAGAGGATTGTTTATACATTTGCCAACTGCGCGATAAAGCTTGGGTCGGTGCCGCAGCAGCCGCCCAGCAGGGAAGCACCCATGGTCCGGCAATCCTTCATAATCCCTCCAAACTCCTCCGGTGTCATGGGGTAATGAGGGAGCCGATCTTCGCCGATCACAGGAATGCCGGCGTTGGGCTTGCAAAGAATGGGACAGCGGACATAGCGGCACAGCTTGCTGACCAGACCCGGTGTGAAGGCATCGGCAGCCACACAGTTAAAGCCAACGGCGGCAGCACCCGCATCCTCCAAACTTTTCAGCACCGGCCCTGCATCCATACCGGAGAACAGGCTGCCGTCGGGCTGCATGGTAAAGCTGTAGATACAGCAGCCTGCGCCCTCCAGCTCAGCGGCAGTAAGAATGGCTTCTGCCTCCTGGGGGTACATCAGGGTTTCCGCTGCCAGCAGGTCCACACCGCCATCCAAAAGACCCTTGATCTGGCGGCGGTAGTTGTCTACCAACAGGTCAAACTTGTCCGGGTCCCAGCTATCGGTATAAGCAGCAAGGGTGGTCAGATCACCGGCTACCAGTACATCACTGCTGACACTGCGGCTCAAGGCCGCCAGGTGGGCGTTGACTGTCTCCGTCTGCCTGGCAAGACCGACACGCTCCAATGCGATCGGCTGGGCCTGGAAGGTGGGCGCGTAAATGATATGGCTGCCGGCAGCTACATAGGCCCGCTGCAAGGCGATGAGCTTTTCCGGGTTTGCCAGAACCCACTCTTCTGTGCAGCAGCCCCGGGGCATCCCGGCCTTCATCAAATTGGAGCCGGTCGCGCCATCCAGAAAGACCGGACCTCTCTGTGTAAGTTCCCAAAGGGATTCTTTTGTAAGCATCCTGTTCACTCCAAAGAATTACTGTGGATTATTATACGGTAAAAATGGAAATAATGCAACACAGATTGACGAATAATTAGTTTTTTGTTATAATCCCGGTGATGATATGAATGGAAGGAGTTTCCTTATGAAGAAAACCGCTTTGAGAGAATATGCCCGATTGATCGTCCGCTGCGGCGTAAATGTCCAGAAGGGTCAGACCGTTCTGGTGTATGCCGGCCTGGACCAGCCTGAGTTTGTTGCCCTGCTGGTGGATGAAGCCTACAAGGCAAAGGCCAAGGAAGTTATTGTGGAGTGGAGCTATCAGCCTTTGGCAAAGCTGCACTACCGCCACCAGTCCTTAAAGACCCTGGCTGCTGTCCATGAGTGGCAGAAGGCCCGGCAGGAGCATTACTGCGATATCGTTCCAGCGAGAATTCATCTGACTTCTGCTGACCCCGACGGACTGAAGGGTGTCAATGTAGCTAAGATGGCAAAGGCCCGCCAGCTCAGTTATCCCATTCTGAAGCCCTATTCCGAGGCTCTGGACGGCAAACAGCAGTGGTGCATTGCCGCCGTTCCCGGCGCTGCCTGGGCAAAGAAGGTATTCCCCGGTTTGCGCGCCAGCGTGGCTATGGAAAAGCTGTGGGAGGCCATTCTATCCACCTCCCGTGTAGACGGTGACGCCATCAAAGCCTGGGAAACGCATAACGCGGACCTGGCTAACCGCTGCGCCTATCTGAACGATCTGGGTATCGAATCCCTCCATTACACTGCCGATAACGGTACAGATCTGACTGTCGGCATGATTGGCGAAGCTGTTTTCTGCGGCGGCGGTGAAACTACCAAGGGCGGTGTGTTTTTCAATCCCAACATTCCCACTGAGGAATGCTTCATCTCCCCCATGAAGGGTAAGGCTGAGGGCATCGTCTACTCCACCAAGCCCCTGAGCTACCAGGGCCAGCTCATTGAAAACTTCTGGCTGCGCTTTGAAAACGGCAAGGCTGTGGAAGTAGGCGCGGAAAAGGGCAAGGAGCTGCTGGAGCAGATGGTGTCTATGGATGACGGCGCGGGCTACCTGGGCGAGTGCGCTCTGGTGCCGCAGACCAGCCCCATCAACAAGACCGATCTGCTGTTCTACAACACCCTGTTTGACGAGAACGCCGTTTGCCACCTGGCCCTGGGCCGTGGCTTCAACGATACCATCCGGGACTACCACAATAAGACCAACGAAGAATGCAAGCAGCTGGGCATCAACGATTCCATGATCCATGTGGACTTTATGATCGGCTGCGACAGCATGAATATCGATGCCCACTGCGCCGGTGGAAAGGTTGTTCCCATCTTCCGCAACGGCAACTGGGCCTTCTAAAAAATTATCAAAAATGCGAAAATAATACTTGCATTTCCAAAATGGATATGTTATGATATCCGGGCGATTAAAGATTGCTGGGGCAATTATGCCCTTTTATATGATGAGAAAGAGGTGAACGAAATGAGAGAAGGCATCCATCCCAACTACGAACAGACTACAATTCGCTGTGCTTGTGGCAACACCTTTACCACCGGCTCCACCAAGAAGGATATCAGAGTTGAAATCTGCTCCAAGTGCCACCCTTTCTATACCGGCAAGCAGAAGCTGGTTGACACCGGTGGACGCGTTGACCGTTTCAACAAGAGATTCAATCTGAAGTAAGCTTTAAGCCTGCACTGCGGATTCGCAGCGCAGGCTTTTACTTATGCACCACAGAATCAGAGTTTTCAGTTGGTGCTTGTTTTACTTGCTTGAAAAGTAGCGAAAAACAGGCATCTTCCGCGTTTTGGGTATTGCTTGCGAGGGCGAATTCGTGGTATACTATTCTGTAAGATATATCGGAGGAAGATATGGAATCGAATTTTGAAAAGCATACGATCGAACGGGCGGTACTGGTCGGGCTGAACGCAGACTGCTTCACCCAGGCCCAGACCGCTACGGAAGAAACGCTGGAAGAACTGGAAGCACTGCTGGAAACAGCAGGCGGCTTCTGTACCGCGAAAATAATGCAAAACCGCCACACCCCGGACTCTCACAGCTTTATCGGTGAGGGTAAGGCCCAGGAGGTCAGAATGCTGGCGGAGGCTACCGAATCAACCATGGTGGTATTTGATAACGAGCTGTCCCCGGGTCATATCCGGGCGCTGGAGGAGATCATGGGGATCCCGGTGCTGGACCGCAGCGCTTTGATCCTGGACATTTTCGCCCAGCGGGCCAAAACAAAAGAGGGCCGCCTGCAGGTCGAGCTTGCCCAGTATCAGTATTTGCTGCCCCGGCTTGCGGGCATGGGTAAGAACCTGTCCCGGCAGGGCGGCGGCATCGGCACCCGCGGTCCCGGTGAAACGAAGCTGGAATCTGACCGCCGTCACATCCGGGAGCGGATTACCCGGCTGAAGCATGAATTGGAGCAGGTGCGGCAGGTAAGAGGTGTTCAGCGGGAGCGGCGTATGAAGAACTCTGTTCCCGTAGTGGCCATTGTGGGCTATACCAACGCAGGCAAGTCCACCCTTTTGAACCGATTGACCGGGGCGGGCATTCCTGCCAACAACCGGCTGTTCGATACCCTGGATACCACATCCCGGCAGTTGACGGTCTCTGATAATCTGGATGTGATCCTTTCTGATACCGTCGGATTTATCGCAAAGCTTCCTCACCACCTGGTAGATGCATTCCGGGCCACCTTGGAGGAACTGGAATACGCGGATCTTCTGCTGCATGTGATCGACTCTGCCGATCCCAACCGGGAGGAGCATATCGCTGTGGTAGACGGCCTGATCGCAAAGCTGGCAAAGCCCGGGACTCCGGTGCTGCGCTGCTACAATAAGGCGGATCTGGTGGATAAGACAGAGATTCCCATAGGCGAAGATGTGGTTGCCATGTCCGCTGCCACCGGCCGGGGCATGGATACGCTGCTTGCCGCCATTGAAAAGGCTCTGGGACACAGCCGCCACCATGTGGTACTGACGATTCCCTACAGTGCAGGCGGTCTGGTGGATACTCTTCATTCCGGCGCCAAGGTAAACAGCGTGGACTATACCGGAGAGGGGATCGTGGTGGATGCCGTACTGGATGAGATCCTTTACGGCAGAATGAAACAGTATGTAACAAAGGAGTGCTGACCTTGCAGGAGTATCTGGTGCCGACCGGCTATGGTGAGGATGAATTTATTGAAAAGAAATCCCGCTTCATCGGCCGGGTTTGGCCTGTGGATACGGAGGAGGAAGCCCTGGCGAAGATCCAGGAAATGAAAAAACAGCACTATGACGCCACCCACAACTGCTGGGCCTATGTGATCAAGGATGGCCCTATGCGCTTTTCTGACGATGGAGAGCCGGGTGGTACGGCAGGCAATCCCATGATGCAGGTGCTGCAGCGGGAGAACCTTTTCAATGTAGTCTGCGTGGTGACCCGGTATTTTGGCGGCGTCCTGCTGGGCGCGGGCGGTCTGGTCCGTGCCTACACCAAGGGCGCGAAGATCGCCATTGACGCCGCGGGAAAATCCATGAAGCGGGTATGGACAGTGCTGTATGTCCCATGCCCCTATACATATTACGAGCGGGTCAAGCTGGAGGTGGAAGCCTTTGGCGGCATCATCCGCAGTACGGAATTCGGCGCGGAAGTGGAATTGGAGATACTGCTTGCCCAAGGGCAGGTACAGCCTTTTCTGGACCGGCTGACCGATATGACAGCGGCTGCCGTTGAAGGTATGGAAACCGGGCAGGAATACCGGGCATTCCCCATTTAAAGGAGCAATGGCTATGAATATTCGTGAAGAACTGGAATATCAGGAGCATCGCAGGCTGAATCCCCTGGCAGCCTTTTCTGACCAAAGCAAGGGACGGCCTGTGCCGTATCAGCCGAAAGAAAATGATGTGCGTACCTGCTACCAGCGTGACGGTGACCGGATCGTCCATTGCAAGGCCTTTCGCCGTCTGATGCATAAGACCCAGGTGTTTTTGCGGCCGGAGGGTGACCACTACCGTACCCGCATGACCCATACCCTGGAGGTGTCCCGGATCGGACGCACCATTACCCGGGCGCTGGCATTGAATGAGGACCTTGCTGAGGCCATTGCCCTGGGCCATGACCTGGGTCATACCCCATTCGGTCACGCCGGTGAGGATGCGCTGACAGCCTGTCTGGGTCAGCCTTTCCGTCACAATGAGCAGAGCCTTCGTGTGGTGGATGTACTGGAAAACAACGGCGCGGGACTGAATCTGTCCCATGAGGTGCGCCTGGGCATTCTGGGTCACAGCGGCAGCTATATCCCGGAAACACTGGAAGGCCGGGTGATCCGCTGGGCAGACCGGATCGCCTATGTGAATCATGACATCGACGACGCGGTCCGGGCGGGAATTCTAACCAACAGCGATATTCCGGCATCCGTTTCTGAGGTGTTGGGATACACCCACGGTGAGCGGATCGATACACTGGTTTGTGACATGATCCTTGCGTCCCGGGAAGCGGGAGATATTATCTTTACGCCCCAGGTAGACCGGGCGCTGGATACCCTCCGGGATTTCCTCTTTGAACGGGTCTACCGCAATCCGGTAGCCAAGGGCGAGGAGCGGAAGGCCAAGGATATGATCAAACGCCTTTACGATCATTACTATACCAACCCCCAGGCGCTGCCGGAGGATTTTCAGCCCCAGATGAGCTTTGACGGGCTGGAAAGAACGGTCTGCGACTATATTGCCGGTATGACCGACAAATACGCCGTTGATAAATTCACGGAGATTTTCACACCTACCGGGTGGCGCATCCGGGGATAGTGTGATATAATATATCAGTTTTGAAGGGAGGTACAGGCTATGGCATTTCCCGCGTCCTTTATTGATGAGCTTTTGGCTCGGAATCCAATCGAAGATGTGGTAGGCCAGCATGTGACGCTGAAGCGTTCCGGTTCTAATTTGTTTGGCCTGTGCCCATTCCATGGGGAAAAGACCGCCTCTTTTTCCGTCAATCCCGATAAGGGTATCTATTACTGCTTCGGCTGCCATAAGGGTGGCGGCGCTGTCAACTTTATGATGGAGCTGGAGGGCCTGAGCTATCCGGATGCTGTGCGGGCGCTGGCAAAGCGGGCAGGTATGGAAGTACCCGAGGACGAGCAGTATCAAAGTAAGTACCGGCAGCAGGAGCGGCTTTGGGCACTCCATAAGGAAGCGGCACGGTTTTTCCATGCCCAGCTCTATAGTCCCATTGGCGCGGAGGCGCTGAATTATGCCTTGGGCCGGGGAATGAACAAGTATATTCTGACAACCTTTGGTGTGGGCTTTGCCCCCGACACCTGGGACAGCCTTGTGAAGACCATGCGTGCCAAGGGCTATACGGACCAGGAGCTGAAAGATTCGGGCCTGGTAACCGTTTCCCAAAAGAACGGCAACCTCTTTGACCGCTTTCGGGGCCGTCTGATGTTCCCCATTATCGATGTCCGGGGCAATATCATTGCCTTTGGCGGCCGTATCATCAAGAACGATAAGGATGCTGCCAAATACCTCAATTCCCCGGAAACCTTGATTTTTAACAAGCGAAAGAATCTGTTTGGTCTGAATCTGGCGAAAAAAACCAAACAGGATTACTTAATTCTGGTTGAGGGTAACATTGATGTGGTGGCCCTGCACCAGTACGGATTTGACAATGCGGTTGCCTCTCTGGGAACCAGTCTGACCGAAGAACAGGCGGTACTGATCTCCCGGTATAAAGAGCAGGTGGTGCTGATCTACGACGGCGATGCCGCCGGACAACGGGCCACCCAGCGGGCAATCCCGATTTTGGAAAAGGCGGGTATCGGTGTCAAGGTTTTGCAGATCAAGGATGCCAAAGATCCGGATGAATTTTTAAAAAAGTTTGGCGCTGACCGTTTTAAGCTCCTTCTAGAGGGGTCTTCCAACCGGGTGGAGTACCAGCTCAGAGCCATCGCCCAGAAGTATGATTTGAAGGCGGATGAACAGCGGATCAAGTTTATCCAGGAAGCGGCAGAGCTGATCTGCTCGCTGCCGAGCGCTGTGCAGCGGGAAGTCTACGGCACCCGTGTGGCAGAAGCGGTATCCATCAGCTATGATGCTATGAAGCTGGAGGTCAACAAGGCGTTCAAGCGCCGCATGGCCAGGGAGCGCAAGCGGCAGGAAAAGATCGACCTGGCGCCGGAGCAGGCCCTGCGGCCCAAGAGCCGCAGCATCCGCTATGATAATATGAAATCTGCCATGGCGGAGGAAACAGTTCTGGCCATGGTGATGAAAGAACCGGCGCTGATGGAGCAGACCAGGTCGCTGACACAGGAGTGCTTCTCCTCGGAACTGCTGGGCCGGGTGTACGGCCAGTTCTGTCTGCGCTATGCCCAGGGCTTGAACCTATCGCCGGGCGCGCTGGAGGATATGACACCCGATGAAGTCTCCCACATTACCGGGATCTCTCAGCGGCAGCAAGGCCCTGTAAATGAAGGGGCATTGCGTGACTGCGTAAATACGATTCTGGTGGAGCATCAATCCTCTGGGGTATCTACGGAGGATGACCTGATGAAGCTGCGGGATCAACTGAAAGAAAGAAAAGGATTGAAGGCATGACGAGTGAGGCTGCCGAACTGAATACGCCCATCAGCATGGGTGAAGATGACATTCGGCAGCTTTTGCACGAGATCCGCAATGTTCCCATGCTGACCGCACAGCAGGAGCAGGAACTTGCCAAGCGCTGCGCGGAAGGTGACCAGAACGCGGTAAAGGAAATGGTCAAGGCTAATTTGCGGCTGGTGGTGTCTGTAGCCAAGGAGTATGCGGGCCGTGGCGTTCCGCTGCTGGATCTGATCCAGGAGGGAAGCATCGGTCTGCTGACCGCGGCCAAAAAATTTGACTATACACTGGAATACCGTTTTTCTACATACGCCACCAAATGGATCCGCCAGGGTGTGACCCGCTGTATCACAGACCACGGCAGTCTGATCCGGGTGCCTGCCTATACCGCAGAGCGGATGCATAAGGTGCTGCAGACAAAAGCACTGCTGCTGCAGGAAACAGGCCGCGAGCCTACGAATGCGGAAATTGCCGCTTACTGTGATCTGACTGCCGATCGGGTGCGGCAGCTTCTGGACTGGAACCCGGAAACCTGCTCTCTGGACGCGCCTGCCGGAGGGGACGGAGAGGATTCCTTTGGCAGCTTGCTGAAGGACAGGCTTTCACCCGAACCCCATGAGCAGTTGGTTCGTGAGGAATTGAGCCGTACGATGGAGGTATTGCTGAGTATGCTGACGGAGCGCCAGAGGATGGTTCTGCGGCTGCATTTTGGCATGGAGGATGGCATTTGTTATTCTTTGGAGCAGATCAGCATCCGTTTCGGCGTATCGAAAGAGCGCATACGCCAGATCGAGCGGCAGGCGATGGACCGGCTGAAGGAGCTGGGTGCAAGCTTTGGCTTGGAGGATTTTTTAAATGAATGAATTCTGTTTTGAATTTGAGCAGGCTCCCTGGGAACTGGTACTGGACAGGCTGCGTGAGGGCAGTTCTATTTCTGCCGCGCGGCTTCTGACCCTGCTGGAAGGGGAGGATGAGTACGCCTGGGAAACAGCGTTTCAGACCCTGGAGGACAGGCATATTGCTCTGAACACGGAGGAACTTCCAAAGGACTATGGCTTTGGTGACCAGGAGAAACGCCTGCGCCGGGAGGAAGTGCTGGTACAGTCCGGCAAACTTCTAGAAAATTTAGAGGACGGCGATCCGCTGAAGCTGTATCTGGACGAATTGGCCCAGATCCCCGCAGCGGGAGATCCCCAGCTTTTGGCCCAGGCCTACCGGGCAGGGGATGAAGCCGCGGCTCAGAACTTAGTAAATGTAACCATCAGCCACGCGGTTACCGGGGCGCAGACCATGGTGGGATACGGCGTTCTGCTTCTGGATCTGATCCAGGAAGCAAGCCTGGGCCTGTGGGAAGCGATCCTGCGCTACGAAGGCGGCGATTTTGAAGCCCATGCCGATTGGTGGATCCATCAGTATCTTGCAAAGGCCGTCACATTACAGGCCCGGCAGAGGGGCGTTGGCAGTAAAATGCGCAAGGCTCTGGAAGCCTTCCGGGCAGCGGATAAGAATCTGCTGACGCGGCTGGGCCGCAACCCCACCATGGAGGAGATCGCCGTGGAAATCGGTGTAACTGCTGAGAAAGCGGAGGTCTACCAGGATATGCTGCGCACTGCCCGCACTATGGAGAAGGCCAGGCAGCCGGTAAAGGAGCAAGAGCCGGAGGACGACCAGGCGGTGGAGGACACCGCTTATTTCCAGAGCCGCCAGCGGATTCTGGATATGCTTTCTGCCTTAACTGAGCAGGAAGCGCAGGTGCTGACCTTACGCTTTGGTCTGGAGGGCGGTCAGCCCTGTACTCCCCAGGAGGTTGGTACAAAGCTGGATCTGACAGCGGAGCAGGTAGTGCGGCTGGAAGCTGCCGCTTTGGAAAAGCTCCGCAATCAACAATAGACGAAAAGAGGAACAGAACATGGCTAAGACAATCAATATCGCTATTGACGGCCCTGCCGGTGCCGGTAAGAGCACCATCGCCCGGCGGCTTGCCAAGGAGCTGGGATATTACTATGTAGATACCGGCGCGATCTACCGTACCGTTGCGTATTTTCTCGATCTTCTGGGCATCAGCCCCAAGGATGCCGATGGCGTAGAGCGCTATCTGGATGAACTGACGGTAGCCATTGAGTACGATGCCGAGGGAAAGCAGCACATGCTGATGAACGGCATGGATGTGACCGATGATATCCGGACCCCCGACATCTCCCAGAAGGCCAGCCTGGTATCCGCTCACGCTATGGTGCGGGATATGCTGCTGGATATGCAGAGAGATGTTGCAAAGAAGCACAATGTGATCATGGATGGCCGTGACATTGGTACGGTGGTCCTGCCCAGAGCTACAGTTAAGATCTTCCTTACCGCTTCCGCAGAGGTCCGGGCCCAGCGCCGTACCGCTGAGCTGACCGCCAAGGGCCAGAAGGCCAACTTTGAGCAGGTGCTCAAAGACATTCAGCAGCGTGATTACCAGGACAGCCACCGTCCTATTGCCCCGCTGAAGCAGGCGAAGGACGCGGTGCTGCTGGATACCAGTGACCTGGACATCGAAGGTGTTTTGGCGGCCATGAAGGAAATTATCGCAAAGAAGGTTTCCCTATGAGCATTCGGCTGGCCAAGAGCGCGGGCTTCTGCTTCGGTGTCAGCCGCGCTGTGGATATGGTGGAGCAGCAGGCAAAGGAAGGAAAGCGCGTTGTGACCCTGGGACCCATTATCCATAACCGCCACGCGGTAAAGCATTTTGAGGATATGGGTGTGCAGGTGATAGCCCAGCCGGAGGACGCACCCGATGGCAGCACAGTGGTTATCCGTTCCCACGGCGTGTCGAAGGCTGTGTATCAGCGGCTTCAAAACCGTGGTGTGGAGACCGTGGATGCTACCTGTCCCTTTGTCAAGCGCATCCATGAGATCGTCAGCAAGGCAGAAGCGGAGGGCCGTCTGCCTGTGATCATCGGTACCCGTTCCCATCCGGAGGTGGAGGGAATTGCCGGTTGGTGTGACTGCTGCCGTGTTTTTGAAACCCCCCAGGAACTGCAAAACTGGGTCGAAAGTGGGGAGATTCCGGCGGATTCGCCAATTTGCATGGTTTCTCAAACAACTTCCACAGAATCTTTGTGGAAATTATGTTGCGAAATTGCAAAAAAACAGTTTACTAACTTGAAAATATTTGATACAATATGCAGAGCAACTGAATTTCGGCAAAGCGAAGCGGCAAAATTGAGTTCAATTTGTCAGGCCATGGTCGTTGTAGGAGACACCCATAGTTCCAACACAGGCCGTCTCGCCATGATTTGCCGGGAGCACTGCGGTAAGGTCGTTCTGGTGGATAACGCATCAGAGCTGGAGCCGGATTTTTTCAGCAGTGTGGCTGATGTTGGAATCACGGCAGGCGCGTCAACACCTGCGTGGATTATAAAGGAGGTCAACAAGACTATGAGCGAAATTCTTACTAATGATGCTGTCCAGGAGGAAAGCTTTGAGGCACTTCTGGAGCAGTCCATCAAGACTTTAAATACAGGAGATAAGGTTCTTGGTACCGTTACCGGCATCGGCAACACCGAAGTCCAGGTCGATCTGGGCACTAAGCACGCCGGCTACATTCCCTACGACGAAGTCAGCACCGATCCCTCTGTAAAGCCTGAGGACATTCTGAAGGTCGGCGACGAGATCGAGGTTTTCGTTGTTCGCGTCAACGATCAGGAAGGCACTGTTCAGCTGAGCAAGAAGAAGCTGGACGGCATGAAGGTGTGGGACGACATGGCTGTCTACGCTGAGGAGAAGACCACTGTCGAAGGCACCATCACTGAAGAGAACAAGGGTGGCCTGGTTGCCAATGTGAAGGGCATCCGTGTCTTTATCCCCGCTTCCCAGTCCGGCATCGCCAAGGGCGGCGACATGACCGGTATGGTCGGCAAGGTCGTTAAGCTGAAGGTTACTGAGGTCAACCGCGCCCGCCGCCGTGTGATCGGTTCTATCCGCGCTGTTGCTTCCGAGGAGCGCAAGGCTGCTCAGGAGAAGATCTGGGCCGAGATTCAGGAAGGCGCTAAGTTCCACGGCACCGTTAAGTCTCTGACTTCCTACGGCGCATTTGTGGATATCGGCGGCGTTGACGGCATGGTTCATGTTTCTGAGCTGAGCTGGAACCGCATCAAGAACCCCGCTGAGGTCGTGAAGGTCGGCGATGAGATCGATGTTTATGTCATCTCCTTCGACGCTGAGAAGCGTAAGATCTCTCTGGGCTACAAGACCGCTGAGATGAACCCCTGGAACCAGTTCATGACGGGTTACTCCGTTGGCGATGTCTGCAACGCTAAGGTTGTTAAGCTGATGACCTTCGGCGCTTTTGCTGAGATCCTGCCCGGTGTTGACGGTCTGATCCACATTTCCCAGATCGCTGACAAGCGCATCGGCAAGCCCGAGGATGTTCTGGCTGAGGGCCAGGAGGTCCAGGTCAAGATCACCGATGTTGACGCTGAGAATAAGCGCATCTCCCTGTCCATCCGCGCTCTGCTGGAGACTGCTGATGAGGCTGAAGAGGTCGAGGCTGAAGAGGAAGCTGAATAATCCTGCCCCTACATACCGGGACCGACATTTGCCGGTCCCGGTATTTTGATACCGGCGCGACGCCGGTATCAAAATACCGTAAAGACAGATAAGGAGACACAATATGGTCAAGCACATTGTTGTATATACCCTGAAAGAAGGCGTGGAGCCGGATGCTGCGGTAGCACTGATCGCATCTAAACTGGAACCGCTGGTAGGGAAGATCCCCGGCCTGCAGCACATGGAGGTCCGCCGCTGCTATGCGGGTGTGGACTATGCGCTGTATTCTGAATTTGACTCAGTTGAGGATCTGCAAAACTATCAGGTTCATCCGCTGCATCTGGAAGCAAAATCCCATTTTCATCATCTGCTTCAGACCCGTGTGCTGGCAGATTACGAAGTCTGATTACCAAAGGAGAGACTCTTATGAAAGCAATCGTAACGGTAGTTGGTAAGGATAAGGTGGGCATCATCGCTGAAGTCTGTGTAGAGCTGGCCTCCTACAATGTGAATGTCCTGGATATCAGCCAGACGATCATGCAGGGCTATTTTACCATGATGATGGCAGTGGATGTATCCGCCTGCAAGCTGCCCCTGGCAGAACTTTGCAAGGCAATGGATGCCAAGGGACAGGCCATGGGCCTTTCCATCCGTGTCCAGCGGGAAGATATTTTCGAAGCGATGCACCGGGTGTGAGGTGAGCTTATGCTGAATCATAATGACATTCTGCAGACCCGGGATATGATTGATAAGCGCCATCTGGATATCCGTACCATCACCATGGGCATTTCTCTGCTGGACTGCATGGATACGGATGTGGATGTGTGCGCCCGGAAAATCTATGATAAGATCACCCACAGAGCGGAGAATCTGGTCAAGACAGGCCAGGACATTGAGTGGGAATTTGGTATCCCCATCGTCAATAAGCGGATGTCCGTGACACCTATTTCTATCATCGGCAATAGCTGTGATACCGATTCCTATGTACCTCTGGCCATCGCTATGGACAAAGCGGCAAAGGAATGCGGCGTTAATTTCATCGGTGGATTTTCGGCTTTGGTGCAGAAGGGCTTTACCAAGGGTGACTGGGTTCTGATCGAATCCATCCCCGAAGCGCTGGCTGTTACGGAGCGTGTATGCTCCAGTGTGAATGTTGGCTCTACCAAAGCAGGCATCAATATGGATGCTGTTGCCCAGATGGGCCGCATCATTAAAAAGACCGCTGAGCGGACTGCCGGTAACGACGGACTGGGTTGCGCGAAATTAGTGGTGTTTGCCAACGCGGTAGAGGATAATCCCTTTATGGCCGGCGCGTTCCATGGCGTTGGCGAGCCCGAATGTGTGCTGAATGTAGGCGTTTCCGGCCCCGGTGTCGTGTACCATGCGCTCCAAAGCGTTAAGGAGCAGCCCTTTGATGTAGTGGCCGAAACAGTGAAAAAGACTGCTTTCCGAATTACCCGAATGGGTCAGATCGTAGGTGTGGAGGCATCCCGGAGGTTGGGTGTGCCTTTTGGCATCGTGGATCTGAGCCTTGCGCCCACACCTGCGGTGGGAGACAGCGTTGCCCGGATTCTGGAGGAAATGGGTTTGGAGGTCTGTGGTACCCACGGTACAACTGCCGCTCTGGCGCTGCTGAATGACGCGGTAAAGAAGGGCGGCGTAATGGCATCGAACCATGTAGGCGGCCTGTCCGGCGCGTTTATCCCTGTTTCCGAGGACGAGGGCATGATCGCTGCAGCGGAGAGCGGTGTGCTGACCCTTTCCAAGCTGGAAGCCATGACCTGCGTCTGTTCCGTCGGTCTTGACATGATCGCTGTTCCCGGCGATACTTCTGCCGCTACCATCTCTGCCATCATTGCGGATGAAGCGGCCATCGGTATGATCAATACCAAGACCACCGCTGTGCGGATCATTCCTGCCCCCGGTAAGGTGGTTGGCGACCGGGTAGAAATGGGCGGACTGTTGGGCAGCGCCCCTGTAATGCCCGTACATCCCCAATCCGCGGAGGCGTTTATCGCCCGTGGGGGCAGAATCCCTGCGCCCATCCAAAGCTTGAAGAATTGATTACGATATGCAGATACTGACAAAGAAAAATAGAACAATCCTGATTGCCGGCATCTGCTTATTGGTGCTATGTGTCGGAATCGTGATAGCGGTGATGCTGGTTACAAACGGTGTTCTCTCGCCTTCAGTGGAGCCGACACAAACATTGCAGACGACTCTGCCGCCTCAGACAACGGCGCAGCCTATTGTGGAAACTGTGGAGCAGACCACCGGGCCTACTGAACCCTATGTACCGCCCAACCGCTTCACCCCGGCAGACTTTGCCTATGTTGGAGATTACCTGACCTGCGTTTCAGAGGAATGCCAGATGGGGATTGATGTATCCAAATATCAGAGTACCATCGATTGGGAAAAGGTAAAGGAGGCAGGATTCTCCTTTGTGATGATCCGGGTGGGTTACCGGGGTTACGGTCAGGCAGGAACAATGCGGCCCGACGAGATGGCTGACCGGCATTACCGGGGCGCAAAGGAAGCGGGCCTGCAGATCGGCGCCTACTTTTTCTCCCAGGCCACCAACGAGGAGGAAGCCAGAGAGGAAGCGCTGTATGCCCTGGAACTGACAAAGGACTGGGAGATGGACCTTCCCATCGTCTTTGACTGGGAATACATAAGCGAAGAGGCCAGAACGGCGGGAGTGGACGCGGATACTCTGACGGCCTGTGCAAAGGCGTTTTGCCAGGAGATCAGTGACGCTGGCAGAAAGCCCATGATTTATGTCAGCCCTTGGTTTGGCAATCTGCATCTGGATCAGCTTGCGGAATATCCCCAGTGGATCGCGCTGTACAAAGACAATATGGATTATAAGTACCACTTTGATATGTGGCAGTATACCTGCGAAGGCAGTGTGCCGGGCGTCCGTGGTGATGTGGATATCAATATATTCTTCCCTTATTGGGAAGGGGAGTCTTGGCCGGTATACCCCGTTTCAGAATATGAAGCACCTTAACCGCATATAGAATAAAGGGCGTGTTAATCACGCCCTTTTATCCATAAAAAATGTGTTGTCATATCTTGACAGAATATGGATATTGTGATACTTTATGCCTATGCGTTGTCATTTTGCATAAATGAAATTAAAATTGCAGGAGGCGGATTGTTATGAATGCATACTTGCAAAATGTACTGCAGCGGGTAAAGAACCGCTATGCAGGCGAACCTGAATTCGTTCAGACAGTTGAAGAGGTTTTCGAGTCCATAGAGTTTGTCATTGATGCCCACCCGGAATACGAAAAGTGTGACCTGCTGGGCCGTCTTGTAGAGCCCGAACGGATGTATACCTTCCGCGTGGTTTGGACCGACGATGCCGGCAATGCCCATACCAATACCGGTTACCGCTGCCAGTTTAACGGTGCGTTAGGCCCCTATAAGGGCGGCCTGCGGTTCCGTCCCAGCGTATACCCCGGTGAGATTAAGTTCCTTGGCTTTGAGCAGACCTTTAAGAATGCACTGACCGGACTGCCCATCGGCGGCGGTAAGGGCGGCTCTGATTTTGATCCTACCGGAAAGTCTGATGCTGAGATCATGCGTTTCTGCCAGAGCTTTATGTCTGCCCTGTACCGCTATATCGGCCCTGATGTGGATGTTCCCGCAGGCGATATCGGTGTTGGCGGCCGTGAGATCGGCTACCTGTTCGGCCAGTACCGCCGTTTGAAGGGCGTATGGGAAAATGGTGTACTTACCGGTAAGGGCATTTCCTACGGCGGCTCCCTGATCCGTCCCGAGGCCACCGGCTATGGCGCTGTGTATTACCTGGAAAATGTTCTGAAGGATCACGGCGAATCTATCGAGGGTAAGACCATTGCAGCTTCCGGCTTTGGCAATGTATGCTGGGGCATCTGCAAGAAGGCCGCTCAGTTGGGGGCGAAGGTCGTGACCCTGTCCGGCCCCGACGGATACATTTATGATCCCGACGGTGTGGCAACCGATGAGAAGATCAATTACCTGCTGACCATGCGTGACTCCGGCAGAAACCGTGTGCAGGATTATGCTGACAAGTTTGGCGTTGAATTTTATCCCGGACAGAAGCCCTGGGGTGTCAAGGTGGATATCGCAATGCCTGCGGCCATGCAGAATGATGTGCTGGTGGATTCCGCTGAAAAGCTGATTGCCAATGGGGTAAAGTATTATATTGAGGTTGCCAATATGCCCACCAGCAATGACGCACTGCGCCTGCTGCGCTCTCAGCCCGGTTTTGTGGTTGCGCCCTCCAAGGCCGTCAATGCCGGCGGCGTGGCAGTATCTGCTCTGGAAATGGCTCAGAACTCTGAGCGCCTGGTATGGACAGCAGAAGAGGTGGATAATCAGCTCCGGCGCATCATGAACAATATCTACCGCCAGTGTGTTGATACCGCCGCTGAGTACGGTCTGGGTTATGACCTGGTATCCGGTGCCAATATTGCCGGCTTCAAGCGGGTTGCTGAAGCTATGATGGCACAGGGTATTTTCTGATAATAGATCAAAAGGGGCTGTAAAATAACAGCCTAACAAAAGACTGAGGATTCCAGAAATGGGATCCTCAGTTCATTTATGTGCAGTTTTGGGGCTGTGGATAACTTTTTGACCGAAAATAAACATAACAACCACAACCCCAAGGAATT